>NZ_JBMDIW010000036.1:0-53156 GCF_057808875.1 Caulobacter sp. FG7 | reverse complement strand
ACAAGCGCTTCGTCCTGCAGGGCCAGGCCATCACCGTCCAGGACGGCGTCTGCGTCGGCCCCGGCGGCACCCTGGCCGGCTCGGATCTCGACATGATCGGCGCCGTCCGCAACGCCGTCGACATGCTGGGCCTGTCGCTGGACGACGCCGTCATGATGGCCTCGAGCGCCCCCGCCGCATTCCTGGGCCTCGCAAACCAGCGCGGAACCATCGCCCCCGGCATGGCCGCAGACCTCGTCCTCCTCGACGACCAGCGCAACGTCGTCAGGACCTGGATCGACGGGCAGGGTTAGAATGGCGCGGGACGCGGCGCCCGCGTGTCGCTGTTGGCGCTGTTGATCAGGAAGATCGCCAGCACGGTCGCGGCCTGGGCCAGATCGGCCGGCGACAGCCGCTCCAGCGTATCGAGGCTCGCGTGGTGCGCCCGGCTGTCATAGTCGAGCGGATCCTGCAGGAACGAGATCCCGGGTAGGCCGATCTCGGTGAAGGTCGACTGGTCGGCGGGCCAGTGCGGCCCGTCATAGACGGCCAGCACGCCCAGGTCCTTCAGCGGCGCGATCCAGGCGCGGTAGAGCTCGGCCAGGGCCGGATTGCCGCCGGTGAACACCCCCCGGATACGACCCGAGCCGCCGTCGAGATTGAAGGCGACGCTGAAGTCTTCGTACTCGTTCCCCTTGCGCAGCGGTCCGACCTTGGCCCGTCGCCCCTGGACCGCCAGGGCCACCTGTTCGGGCGTGGTGGAGCGCGGGATCCAGCCCAGACGCTGCTTCGCATGGGCTTCGGAGCCGTAGAGCCCCTGCTCCTCGCCGCCGTAGAGGACGACGCGAATGGTGCGGCGAGGCTTGGCCCCGACCGCACGCAGGATGCGGATCGCCTCCAGGGTCGCGGCCACGCCCGCGCCATTGTCGGCGGCGCCCGCGCCCGCCGCCCAACTATCGAGATGCGCGCCCGCCAGCACCACCTGGGCCCTCAGGGCCGGATCCTGTCCCGGGCGCTCGGCCACGACGTTGTAGCCGGGCTCGGCGGGATCGCCCTCCTCGGTGGCGATCTCCAACTCCAGGCGCGGCGCCGCGCCGGCCTGCGCAAGACGCCAGCAGCGCGCATAGGCCGCGCCGTCGACATAGAGCGCGGGAAAGGACGGCCGCTCGGCGATCAGCCATGGACGACCGCCGAGTTCGGAGCCGTCGACGACCATGGCGCCAGGCTCGGCGCCGCCGCCGTCGATCAGCACGGCCCGCACGCCCTGCGCCGCCAGGAAGGCGTTGCGGCGAGCCTTGAACAGCCCTTCCCGCCCCTGGCGCACGCGGCGCTCGGCGACGGTGCGGTAGTAGGCGCTGACGGCCTGCGCGGCGTCGCCCTTCAGGACCTGCTCGTCGCTGTAGCGGACGATGGCAGGCGCTTCGGCGGTGTCGGACTTGGGCGGCGTCAGCAGCACGATCCGGCCGGCGAGCCTTCCCTTCGCGCGTTCGAGGTCTTCGTCGCTGTCCAGGCGCACGGCGATCGCCTGGCCGGCGACCGCGCCCTTGGTCGCCACCGACCAGGGGCTGGCCACGGCGGCGAACTGGACGGCGTCGGGCGCGGTCATCCGCGCCCAAGCCAGGGTCTGTCGCCAGGAAAGGCCGAACGGGCCGATCGGTTCGAGCCGTGGATCGCTGAGCCCTAGTCCCCGCATCCGCGCCAGGGCCCAATCATAGGCGCGCCGCATGTTGGGCGATCCCATCAGTCGGGCGCCGACCTCGTCGACCAGGCTCGTGGCGAAGGACATGGCCAGGCCGCGCCTGAGGCCCTCGTCGCGGATCGCCTGGTAGAGGGCGAGATCGGGACCGGGTGCCTCGCGGGCCTGGGCCTTCGGCGCCAGAGCCAGCGCGCCCAGACCGGCCAGGGCCTGCCGTCTCGCCAGCCTCACCTCAGCGCTCCGCCGGCAGGCGGATCACGCCGACGTCGCCCTCGATCTCGATACGGGTACCGAACTGCACGGAGGCGGCCTGGATGCGCTTGAGGATCCGCTGGGCGTCCTCGTGCGACGGCGACTTCGGCGTGCCCTGCAGGCGCTCGTCCTCCAGGTTCTGGATGAAGGGATGGATGCGGATCACGGCCACGCGGCCGTTGCGATACTCGCTGACCGCCACCGCGCCGTCGTACCACTCGGCCGGCAGGGTGAAGCCCCGGAACTGGCGGTTCCTGTCGCCGACCTGGAACATCAGGCTGCCCATGCCGTAGAATATCGGCCGCCCCTTGTAGAGCTCGACGCCCAGCAGGGCGTGCGGGCCGTGGCGCACCACCGCGTCGGCGCCGGCGTCGATCAGCTCGTGGAACAGCGGCTGCATGTAGTCGGCCGGCCGGATGTCCTCCGGATCGGACGAGGCCGTCTCGTGGGCGTGGATCGAGAACAGCACCAGATCCGCCTTGCCCCGTGCTTCCTTGACGCTGGCCAGGGCGGCGGCCCTATCGCCGACGTCGAGGTCGTAGCTGAGACCCAGGCGCCCGTCGACGCGGAAGGTGGTGCGGCCGATGGTCAGCTCGTCACCGCTCTTGGCGGCGGTGAACACCTCGGGATTCTTGGTCGCATCGGGCGTCGCCGAGCGGGCGGCGATCTCGCGCAGGGTCCGCATCTGTTCGGGCGTGACGCGCTGCAGCTCGCGTGAGCGCAGTGGGGCCAGGCCCGGACGGGCCCGGAAGCCGCGGGTCAGATTGGCGTCGGCGGCCAGGGAGATGTCGGTATAGCTGCCGGCGAATGACACCAGCGCCACCGTGCCGCGCGCGGTCTTGGCGTAGGCGGGCTTGCGGGCCACCGTCAGACTATCGCCCGTGCCGGCATGGACGACGCCGGCCGCGTCGAGCGCGTTCTGGGTCAGCACCATGCCCTCGACACCGAAATCGGTGGCGTGGTTGTTGGCCATCGACATGAGCTTGAAGCCCATGGCCTTCAGGTCGAAGGCCACAGCCGCATCGTTGACCGGCGTGCCGCCGCCGTTCTGGGCCGCCGGCCAGCCGGGGAACTTGTCGAAATCGAAGATCGCCCCTTCCTGGTTGCCGAAGGCCGCGTCGGCGCCGGAGAGCAAGCGCTGGATCCGCAGCGTGCCGGGATCGCCAAGGCCGGTGATCGGATGCTCGGGCCCGATCAGGTCGCCGGTCACCGCCAGCGAGAAGCCGTCCTTGACGGTGGCGGGCGCCTGAGCGGCGGCCGATCCGGCGACGGAAGCGGCCAGGAGCGCGGTGATCAGTAGACGCATTTCATCCCCTCGGTCCCAGGCTTGCGGGCCCATTGATAGACCTGGGCCTGCTCGCCGCGCGGCAGGTAGGTCAGCGGGAAGGTCTTGCCGTCGCGCGTGACCTTCAAGGTCAGGGTCGCGGCCGGATCGCCCTGCACGCCGTCCAGCGCCACGGCATAGGTGACGACGTCGCCGTCCCTGAGCCCGGCCTTGGCGGCTTCCGAACCGGGGATCAGCCCCCGGATGGTCTTGGTCGTGCCGACCAGCGACTTGGGCTCGAAGCCCAGCTCGAACCGGCGCACCTTGGCCGTCGTGCGGGTGAAGCAGGGCCCGAAGTCATCGGCCTGCGGCAGCATCAGCCCGCCAGCCAGCATGACCTCGTGCAGCTTGCGGCCGTCCTCGCCCAGCTCGCCGGTCACCAGCGCGATCCAGGCGGCGTCATCGGCCTTTTCGCCGGCGGCGAAGCGACGGTTCATTTCCAGCACCAGGTCGTCGACCGAGCGCTTGCCGCCGCTGGCGCGACGGATCTTGCCGTCCAGCACCGCAAAATAGAGCCCGCCGCGGTCATAGGGCAGCACGCGGACGCGGCTGTCCTCCCAGAAGCGCGGCATGATCTCGTGGTCGGGCGTGCCGTTCAGTGGATTGGCGTAGTAGCGCCGGGCGGTGTCGTTGAGGTCTTCCAGGAACTCGTCGGCCGACAGCAGCCCGGCCCGGAAGGGCAGCAGGCCCTGATAGTGGACGGCGATCCCCTCGCCGTACCACTGGCCGGCGTCGGAGTCGGTCCAGGTGTGGACCATCTCGTGCGACAGCGTGCCCTTGAGGCTGTCACCCCTGGTGTCGGCGCCGTAGGTGGTCAGGAACGAGCGGGTCAGGGCCGTGCCGCCGCCGGCGTTGATCGGATTGTATCGCAGGAAGACGCGATACGGCGGGACGGCCTTGTCGTGGAAGAAGCCGCTCATCCAGCCGTGCAGACGGTTGGTCCAGGCCATCAAGGGCGCCGGATCGAACGGCGGCGCTCCCATCCAGGCGGCCGAGAAACCCGTCTCGGACACCGCCGCCGGTTCGCGCTTCATCGGCCCGGCCATGAACACCGTCGAGGCCAGTTGGCCGGCGGGACCGTCCGGCAAGGCGACGTCGCCCTCGCCGAAGCTGGAGGTCGCCGTCGAGCCCTTGGGCAGGGCGCCAAGGTCCCAGCCGATGCGGATGCGGCGCGCGATCTGGTCTTCCGGCAGCAGGATGAAGGTGTTGCCGACGCCCGAGACGCCGCCGCCTTCGGTGCGCAGCGCATAGGGCGGACCCGAGCCGCGCGTGGGCGGGGTGTTGTCGACGGGGGCCAGATAGCGGACCACGACGGGACCGCGCGTGGCGCGTCCGGCCAGCCAGCGCCGCGACCAGACCATGCCCGTGGCGGGATCGTCCTTGATCGTCAGGGGGATGTCACCGTCGGCGTCGGTCACCGTGAGGCCGGTCAGGGTGTCGGCGACCGTAGCCGTATTGGCGATCACCAGCGGCAGGGTCAGCAGCGGCCCGCCCGCCTGGACCGAAAGATCGGAGAACCTCAACTCCACCGCCAGGCTGCCCGCGCCCCTGGCCTCGTCCATACGGCCGGGCGTCAGCCGCACGTCCAGGGACCGCGCGGGCTGGGCCAGGCTCGCGCCGACGGGCGCCAGGATGAAGACGGCGGCCAGCCCGGCCAGCAGACGGGTTCTCAGGGTCATTTCACCTGCTCGTAGAGATAGGCCGCCGCCGCCAGGTCCTGCACGGCGTGGCCGATCGACTTGTATACGGTAACGTCCGATGGCGACCGTCGCCCTGCCGCCGGATCGGCGAAGACCTCGCCGATCTCCGCCTGGATGCAGTCCTCGGAGACGAGGCCGGCGGCGATGGCGCGCAGGAACTCCCCTGCCCCGTTTCGCGCCGACTCTCGGCTCTCGACGAAATAGCGCCCGACCGACACTACGGCCGCTTCGGCCTCGGCGGCCGAGGCGACGCTGGCGCCGACCAGGTTCACATGGGTTCCCGGCGTCAGCCATTCGGCCATCAGCACCGGCTCGACCGCGCCGGTGACGGTGCAGACGATCTGGGCGTCGGCCACGGCCTCGCGGGCGTCCTCGACAGCGACCACGGACAGGCCAGTGCTCTCCGCCATCTGAGCGCAGAAGGCTTGGGCGCGCTCGAGCGATCGCCCCCAAACTCGCACTTCCCGAAGCGTCCGCACCCGCGCCAGGGCCTCGATATGGGCGCTGGCCTGGTGGCCGTGGCCCATCAGGGTCAGGCGCTCGGCGTCGGGAACCGCCAAGGCGTCGGTGGCCGCCGCCGTGCCCGCCGCGGTTCGGATCTGGGTGATGGCGCCGGCGTCGGCGACGCAGACGGCTTGGCCGCTCTGCGCGTCGAACAGCACCACCACGCCCTGGTGGGCGCTGCGGCCTGGACGGTCGGGCTCGGCGAACACGCTGATGAGCTTAGCGCCGAAATAGCCGCCGTTGAGCAGCGCGCCCGGCATCTGGCCGAACAGCCGCCCCGCGCCGATCGGGATGATCGAGCGGGGCAGTTGCCGGGTCTGGCCCGTCGACAGGGCCACCATCGCCTCGCGCACCGCCGTCCGGCAGCCATCGAGATCGAGGCGCTGCAGAACGGCGGCTTCGTCGAAGAACCGCATGCCTAGAAGCTGCGGCTCAGCGAGACGCCCGCGGTGCGCGGCTGCAGGAAGATGGCCTGCGGCGAGCTGGTTCCGCCACGGGTGGTCGCCTCCACGACGCCGCGCTCGTCACCCAGGTTCTTGATGTAGGCGGTGAAGCGCCAGTCGGCGTTGTAGATCCCCCCGCGCACGTCGAACGTGGTGTAGGACGGCAGTTGGATGCGCGAACCGTAGGCGGTGTTGCCCGTCGCCGTCGGCAGGATGTTGGCGAAGTCGCCGTAGCGCTCGCCGACATAGGCCACACTGGCGCCGACCGTGGCCGAGAAGCCGTGGCCGATCGACCAGTCGTAGTCGCTCGACAGGCTGGCCGAGACCTTGGCCGAGCCCGGCAGACGATCGCCCTTGTCGCCATAGATCGGCGAAGCGCCGGCCGGCGCCCTCAGGTCGTCCGACAGCTTGGCGTCCAGCAGGGTCAGGGCCCCGTCGAACGACAAGCCGCCGATCGGCGCCCAGCGGCCCGACAGTTCCAGGCCCTGGCTGCGGGCGGTGGAGCCGTTGGTGTAGTAGGTGAACTGCGTGGCCACGTCGGTGGTCAGGAGCTGGATGTCGTCCCAGTCGACCCGGAACAGCGCAGCCTCGTAGGTGAAGCGCGCCGCCCGGATCACGCCCTTCAGGCCGGCCTCGTAGCTGACCACGCTGTCGGACTGGAACGACAGCGGAACGCCCGTGACGCCCGCGCCGTTGGGACCGCCCGGGCGATAGCCGGTGGCGATGCGCAGATAGGCCATGGCGTCGGGCGAGATCTTGTAGCTCGGCGTCAGCAGCCAGGTGACCGCGTCGTCCGACGACTTGGCCCGGGGCTCCGACGAGCTCGGACCGAAGAAGCGGACGGCCTGCGGGGCGATGGTCGTGGTCGAGGCGCTGCTCTGGTCGTTCGACGAGTAGCGTACGCCGGCCTGCACGTCGAAGGCTGGCGTGAAGTGGTAGGTGACGTCGGCGAACGCCGCCTTTTCCTCGAACTTGGCCGGCCCCACCGAGGCGTAGGCGGTCGTGTCCGACCCCGTCGTCGGGCGCACGACCAGCGTCTGGTCGACCGAGATCTTCTCGCGGGTGTAGAAGCCGCCGACCAGCCATTCCAGCGGGCCGTCCGACTTCGAAGCCAGGCGGATCTCCTGGCTGAATTTCTTGGTCTGGTCGGCGTTGACCAGCGAGACGCTGGAGCCGGTCGGCGCCGAGAAGGCCGACAGCAGGAAGCCGAAGGTGTTGGTCTGGTCGAGGTCCGAAGCCGACTTGATGCGGTTATAGGCGCTGACCGAGGTCAGGTCGGCGAAGCCCAGGTCGAGGGTGGCGCGGCCTTGGTACAGGGTCACGTCGACGTCGCGCTTGGTCGGCGCGATGTTCAGCGTCATGTCGCCGTAATAGGGCGTGAAGTCGACACCGCCGGTGAAGGCGCCCGTGCCGCACGACGGGCAGATGCGGATCTGCGGGCTGCCGTTGAACTTGGCTTCCTGGCGCAGCACCGACAGGTCGATGCTCAGGGCCTCGGTCGGCTTGAACAGCAGCGCGGCGCGGCCTCCCTCGACGCGGTTGTCGTTGATGTCCTCGCCCGCGGCCTTGGCGTTGATGTTGTCGAGATACGGCGGATCATTGCGGGTGAAGCCGCTGACGCGCAGGGCCAGCTTCTCGCTAACGATCGGCAGGTTGACCGAGCCGCGCAGCGACCAGCCCTCGCCGCCGCCGGAGACGGTGTTGGCGCCGGCTTCGATGCGGCCGCTGAACCGCTCGGTGTCAGGGCTGACCGTCACGTACTTGACCAGGCCGCCCAGGCTGGAGGCGCCGTAGAGCGTGCCCTGCGGGCCGCGCAGGATCTCGACGCGCTGCAGGTCGGACGGATCGATGTCGATCAGCGGCGACTGGGCCGAGGCCGCGCCCGAGGTCAGCGGTACGTCGTCAAGGGCGAAGGCCACGGTGGCCGCCGTGCCGCCGCCGGTGGTGACGCCGCGGATAGCCACGCCGTTGGCGCGCTGCTCGGTCCCGCCGCCGCTCAGCGAGACGCCGGGCACGCGGTTGTAGAAGTCCCGCACCTGCACGAGGTTCTGCCGAGACAGGCTATCGCCCGTGACCGCCGCCACCGAGACCGGCACGTCCAGCAGGCGCTCGGACTTCTTCTGCGCCGTCACCACGATCTCGCCGATCGTCGTGTCGTCGGCCGCGTCCTGGGCGTGAGCCAGGGAACCGGCCAGGAGGCACGCGCCGCCCGAACCCGCCAGCAGGAAAGCCTTCAAACCGTTGCGCATCGCAGTCCCCAATTATCCGGGCGCGGCGTCCCCCGCCGACCCAAGACCCATGTTCGACAACAGCTTTGCAACAGAACGAAGACGCCTTCAACATTTTGTGGAAGGCATCGACTGCATGTTGATGCGTGCGGATTTTCGCATGCATTCCAGTCCATTGCTGATCAAACGGCAGGCGCCGGGCCGCGTTTCGAAGCCGAACGGCGATCGTGTTGCACAGGCGACAAGGCCGGAATATCAACGCTCTGTTGAATGACGTCGCTTCGTTCCCGGCTCACCGCCCCGCATGAAAGACCAGACCGCCGTGCAAGACGAAAAGGCCCTGCTGGGCGTGCTTCAGGGCGTGGCCAAGGCGCTGGAATGCGCCGTGAACCAGCACACCGAGGTGGTGGTCCATAACCTGCGCGAACCGGAATCCTCGATCATCGAGATCGTCAACGGCCACGTCAGCGGCCGCAGCGTGGGCTCTGCGATCATCTCCGGCCCTGCCGAGGACAAGGCCTTCGACACCCTGGTCGCCAGCAAGGCCGCCGCCCACCCCAACGAGGTGCGCGTGGTCTCCAACTACACCTCCCGGACCGGCGACGGACGCGCCCTGCGCTCGTCCTCGGTGGTGCTGTTCGACGAGGAGGGCGTTCCCGCCGCCGCCCTGTGCCTGAACGTCGACCTGGGCGCGATCGAGCGCATCCAGCGCGAGGTGCAGGCGGCCCTGATCCCCAGCGTCCTGCCGCCCCTGCCCGCCCCCCGGTCGGAAGGCAATATCGAGGGCCTGATCGAGGAGATCATCGTCTCGGCGCTCGAAGCCGCCGGCGCGCCTGTCGACCGCATGTCGAAAACCGAGAAGAAGGCCGCCGTCGCGATCATGCACGAGCGCGGTCTGTTCGTGATCCGCGGCTCGGTCGAACGCGTCGCCGCGCGCCTGGGGGTCACCAAGTTCACGATCTACAACTATCTCGACGAGATCGGCGCCAAGCGCTCCTGAACGGGGTCGCTGGGCCGCCTGCACGTCGACGACGTGTTCTAGGTCGACGGACGGGGCTGGAGGCTGTCCTAGTTGGCCGCGTCCGGTTTCCAGCCCCAGGCGTCCATCATGATCTGGAACAGGTGGGTGTTGGGGAAGTAGCCGCGCACGCGCTCGGCGCCAGCGCCGGTCGCCAGGGCCACGACCTCTTCGCCGGTGTGGCTGCGGTTGACCATGACGTTCTTGAGACGGACGATCTCCTCGTCCTTCCCGGCCGCCTTCCAGGCGTCGTAGCCTTCCAGCACCGGCTCGCCGCGACGGCCGCCATCCACCTGCAGGCCGAACGAGTGATCGGCCGTGAACAGCAGCAGGGTGTCCTTCAGGTCGACCCGCCCCTCGATCTCGGCGATCAGCTTGTCCAGGTCGACGATGTTCTGCAGACCCTTGCGGGGATCGTCGGTGTGGGCGTCCCACTCGATCACCAGCAGGTAGCCCTTGGGCGAGGCTTGAAGCAGGTCGAGCGCGCGCAGGGCGGCCGCGCGGACGTCGATCTGGTCGGCCACGACCACGGGCCGGGTGTTGGCCAAAGTTGCATCCTCGAGCTTGGCGTAGATAGGCCGATCATGCGCCTTGGCCAACTGGTCGAAGCCGGTTCCGCGCGCGGCCAGCTGTTCGCCGATCTTGCGGCGGCCGGCGCCGAACATCACGTCGACCCCGTCGCCAAAGCGCGGCGAGAAGGCCTGCGGGAAAATCTCGCCCCACTTCTCGCGGTCGTTCGAGTGCGCATAGGTCGCTGCCGGCGTGGCGTCGGTGATCGGCTCGGAGGTCACGACGCCCGTGCGCAGACCCCGCTCCTCGGCGTATTCCAGCAGGGTCTTGGTCGGCGCGCCATCGACCTTGCCGCGCACCGCGGCGGGCGACTGGCTGATCACGCCGTTGCGGGTCTTCACCCCGGTCATGATCGAGGACATGCCGTTGGCCGAGTCCGAAACGAACTGGTCGACCGGCGAGGTCTCGCTGAGGCCTAGGTTGGGCCACGTCTGGATATGCAGCTTCAGCGGTTCGCCGTAGGCCAGCAGGCTGGCGGCGTTGACCGACGGCACGCCGCCCGCGTCGGCGAGGAAGACGATGACGTTCCTGGCCTTCTGCGGTGCCGGAGCGGCGGGCGGGCGCGATCCCCCCTGCGCCAGAGCCGCGGACGACATCACCAACGACAGCGAAGCGGCGGCGAAAAGGTGTTTAAGCATCTGCATCCTCAAGCGAACTTCGCTCCGACGGATGCGCCTTCTAGCGGCTGCGCCGCGAGATTCGTGTGAAATGACTGTTACAGCGATCCGGGCGTCGCCCGCGCCGGACGCGAAGGCCGACGCCGCGCAAGGCGTCGCCCGAACCGTTCCGGTCCGGGACGTTCAGACCGCGACGTTACCCATACCAACGCCTCGCGTACGCTGACCGGTGTTATCTTGCGCGATTTTGCATCATAGTAATGTCCAGGTTGAGGGCGATGTCGCGCTCGCAGGCCGGAGGGTTGGGGGCTTGAAAGTTTTGTTCCGTATGCGGCGCGCCCTGGTCGGCGCGGTCGCAGCCATGTGCATTGGCGCGCCCCTGCTCACCGCAGTCCCCGCGTTCGCCCAGGTCGCCCTGCCCTCGCGCCAGGAGCTCGACCCAGCCAACGCCGCTCCCATCGCCGCGGCCCCGCGCGGCGACCTGTTCAAGGGCGTCGAGGCTGGTCCCTGCGCCTTCCGCGACAGCCCCATCAAGGTCACGCTGAAGGCCGTGGACTTCCAGGGCGGAACCTCCGGCGCCCTGGCCGTGCCGGAACAGGCCCTGGCCTCGACCTATGCCGAGTTCCTGGGCCGCGAAGCGCCGCTCAGCGCAGTCTGCGACATCCGCGATCGGGTCGCGGCGCTCTATCTGCGGCGCGGCGTGCTGGCCAATGTCGTCATTCCCGAGCAGCGCATCGCCGACGGCCGCCTGACCCTCACGGTGGTCGAGGCCCGGATCGGATCGGTGAACTATCACGGCGACGCGGGCCCGGCCCAGAAGCAGGTCGTGCGGTTCCTCAACCAGTTGCGCGGCATGGCGCCGTTCGACCTCGACGTCGCCCAGCGCTACCTGCTGCTGGCTTCAGACGTGCCGGGCGTGCGCATCCAGTCGGCGCTGAAGCCCTCGGCGTCCGGCGACGGCGCCCTGGACCTGGAGATCGCCATCGCCCGCGACGCCGTCGACGGTTCGGTGGTCGCCCAGAACTACGGCTCCAAGACCGTCGGCCGCGACCTGACCCTCGCACGCCTGGATCTCAACGGCTTCACGCCGCTGGGCGAGCGCACCTCGATCCTCGGCTACGGCACGCTGTCCAGCGACGAGCAGCGGGTCATCCAGGTGGCCGAGCGCTTCTATATCGGCGCCGACGGCCTCACCGCCGACCTGTCGGGCGCCTGGGGCTGGACCAAGCCGGGCGACGTTCTCAAGCCGCTGGACCTGGAAGGCGACTCCTTCGCCGGCAGCGTGCGCCTGACCTATCCGCTGACGCGCCATCGCAACCGCAACCTCAACATCGGCGTCGGCCTCGACTGGATCGACCAGAAGGTCGAGTTCGGCGGCGGCCTGGCCACCCTGACCGAGGATCACCTGCGGGTGTTCTTCCTGCGGCTGGACGGCCACTACGCGCCCGCCAGCCTGGCGGCCCATTCGGTGGCCATGACCGGCGTGTTCGAGGTGCGCCAGGGCAGCAACGGCCTGGGCGCCAGCCGCTATGGCGACCTCTCGGCCTCGCGCTTCCTGGGCAAGCCCAAGGCCACCGTGCTGCGGACCGAGGGCGAGATCGGCGGCCGCCTCGCCGGACCGGTGATCGGCAAGCTGAACGTCGTCTGGCAGCACACCGACGACCCGCTGCTGTCGTATGAGGAATACGGCGTCGGCAACCTGACGATCGGGCGCGGCTACGACCCGTCGTCGGCGTCGGGCGATCGCGCCCTGGCGGCCTCGCTGGAGTTCAGCACCGTTCCCCTGCCCTTCAACGGCGGTCGCGCGGCCTGGCGCCCCTACGCCTTCTACGACCTGGCCGAACTGACCAATCTGGGGGTCGGCGCCGGCAAGCTGGACCTGACCTCGGCCGGTGTCGGCGTGCGCGCCCAACTGACCTCGCGGGTGGCGCTCGACCTGACCTGGGCCAAGCCCTTCGACAGCCCGTTCGGCGTCGGCGACGCACCGTCCTCGCGCGTGCTCGTCTCGCTGTCCGCCGCCCTGTTCTAGTTTGCTGAAGTCTCCGGAGCGCTCTCCATGACCCAGTCCCCGATCCTTTCCCGCACCGCCTCGCGCTCGCAGCGCCGGACAAAACTGCTGGCGGCCTCGGCCCTGTGCGGCGTGGCCGCCATGCTCGTCCAGCCGGCTCTGGCGGGAACCCTTCCGGGGATCCCTGGAGCGGGCAACATCACCGTCTCGTCCGGCGGCTCGCAGCCGCTGATCACATATCCCGACGCCATCACCCTGCAGATTCAGCTGAACGCGTCCCGGACGGTGATCAACTGGTCCAGCCTGCACGTCAGCAGCGGCGACACGATGGACTTCCTGTTCAACGCCTCCAGCGACATCGTGCTGAACAAGACCACCAGCCAGATCGCCATCGACAACGGCGCGGTGATCACCGGCAAGGTCGGCGCGGCCACCGGCGGCAACATCTGGTTCTACTCGCCCCAAGGCGTGATCGTCTCGCCCGGCGCGACCATGACAGCGGGCGGGTTCGTATTCGCCGGCGGCACGGGCCTGATCGACGCCAACTTCGTCAACGCCGCCGATCCGACCGCCGTCCTGCGCGCCGCGTCGAACGCCATGATCCGGATGAGCACGCTGAGCTCGGCGACCAGCGCTTCGATCGACGCGGCCGGCAACGTCCTGCTCAGCGCCACCAGCGGCGCCCTCAACGTCCAGACGGCGTACGGCGCGACAGCCCAGATAAGCACGACGTCCGGCTCGATTACCGCCTCCGAGGTCACCGCCACCAGCGGCGCGGCCACGGTCACCGCAGGCGGCCCCGGCGCGACCGTGACCCAGATCACCGGCGCCACCGGCGTCACGGTCTCGTCGAGCAACAACAGTTCGGTCGGCGCGGCCACCACCACGGCCTCGGGCGACATCCTGATCACCAGCAACGGGTCGGCCTCGCTGACCCTCGGCAACTCGGCGCGCGATCTGACGCTGAGCGCGCCGCAGGTGTTCATGAGCACCGTCGACGCCGTGCGCAGCGTCTATGTCACCGGCACGACCCAGGCCTATGTGACCAACCGGATCTTCGCCGGCGACGACGTCGAGATCACCGCCGACGGCAATGTCACGGCAGGCGGCGCCTACATCAAGACGAGCGGCACGGGCGCCGACGACAGCCATATCCTGATCCGCTCGACCAACGGCTCGGCTTCGGGCGGCACGCTGCTCACGCAAGGCACGGGCTCCAAGGCCGGCGACATCACCGTCAGCGGCGCCACCTCGGCGACCCTGACCACCGGCGTTTCCAGCCGCGACCTGACGATGAGCGGCGAGAGCGTCAGCGTGAACAACGCGACCGCCGCGCGCGACATCACCCTGACGGCTTCCAACGGATCCGCGACGGTCACCACCTCGGCCACGGCCGGTGACGATGTGGAAGTCGTCGCCACCGGCGGCGACCTCCTGGCCGGCGGCGCAACCCTGAAGTCGACCGGCGCGGGCGCCACCGACGACGGCCATGTCACGGCTCGCTCCACGACCGGCGCGGTCAATGTCGGCTCGGCCATCACCCAGGGCAGCGGCGTAGCGGCAGGCGACGTCTGGATCTCCGGGAGCACCGGCTCGACCCTGGGGTCGGCTTCCTCGACCAAGCACCTGATCTGGACCGGCGGCGACAGCCTGGCCCTGACCGGAAACTACAGCGCCGCCGGGCAAGCCACCCTGGTGTCGAGCGGCGGCGCCCTGAGCCAGACGGCCGGCGTGGTCACAGCCAACTCCCTCTCGGCGTCGGGCGCCACGGGCGTCGACCTGAGCGGCGACAATCAGATCGACCGCGCGATCAGCGTCCAGGCCACGGCCAACGACGTGGTCCTGAACAACGCCAAGGCGTTGGTCATCGCCGGCAATGTCGGCGGGCGGGACGTCACCGTCACCACCACGGCAGGCGACCTGACGGCCAATTCGGCGACCCAGGTCGTGGCGACACGCAACCTGACCCTGACCGGCGCGACGGGCGTCACCACCAACACGGGGGCCGGCGGCCTGTTTTCGGGCGCCAACAGCGTCTCGGTGACCGCCACGACCGGCGACGCCTCAGTGGCCACGGCCTCGTCCAACGGCACGATCCTGGTGCGCGCCCTCGACGGCTCGGCCGCCCTGCGCAAGGCGACGATCACGGGCACGGGCTCCCTGTCGGTCGTCGCCACGGGCGCGGCCACCCTGGGCGCCGACAGCCTGGCCGGGATCGGGCCCGGCAACACCGTCAGCCGCACGGGCGGCGTCGGCGCCACCGACGTCACCTCCACCGGCGGCGACGCCCGTGTCTTCCTCAGCAGCCTGAACACCGGCCTGACCTCGGTCACCGCAAACAACACCAGCGGCACGGCCTCGATCGGCGTCGACGGCGGCTTCGACGTCGGTACGGTCAGCGGCTACAGCGTCTGGCTCGATGCGTCGAACGGCACGGCCAACGCCACCAACGTCACGGTGAACGGCGGCGACTACACCGCCAAGGCCCGGGACTGGGGCGGCGCGGCGCTTAACCCCGGCGGCGCGATCCGCAACCTGTCGATCACCGACACCGACGGCGGCTTTGTGCTGGCCAACGCCCTGACCGCGACGGGCGACCTGACGCTGGAATCCTTCGACGCGCTGACCAGCGCCTACGACCTGACCGCCGACGGTGACGTCAAGGTCACGGCGGCGGGCGACATCGACCTGCTGTCGGCGACGGCCGGCGACGACATCACCGTCAACTCCACCGGCGGCCAGGCCATCCTGCGCAAGGCCGATCTGACCGGCGCCGGCGCGGGCCGCGACCTCAGTGTATCGGCCGCCAACAACGCCGTGCTGGGCGACCCCGACTATATCGCAATCACCGCCAGCAACATGTTTGCCCGTTCTGGTGGAAGCACGGGCACGGCCGAGGTCAAGTCGGCCGGCGGCTCGGCCATGGTCCACCTCGACGGCAGCGCAGCGCTCGACACCGTCAGGGGCGCTGAGGTGGACATCACGATCGCCAGCGGTCCGGGAACCTTCGGAACGCTGACGGCCACGGCCGGCGACGTCTATGCCGAGGTGCTGGACGGTGCGATGACCGTCGGAACCGTCACTGCCAACAATGGCGACGTCAGCCTCTACAACGCCGGCGGGGACCTGACGATCACCGGCTCCGTTCACGGCGCAGGCCTGGTCCATGTCGAGACCGACGGCCTGCTGGACGGCAGCCTGGCCAGCCTGATCTCCAGCGACGGCGACCTGGAACTCATCGGCGGCGGCGTTGACCTTGGTCATGTCACGGCCGACGGGATGATCGAGGTGTCGGCCATCGACACCGACGCCACGGTGCAACTGGCGCAGGCCGGCCAGACCGTGGTGGTGGCTTCGCTCTACGGGAATGCGACCCTGCGCGGCGCCGCCGCACCGGATGGCGTGGTCGTGCTCGCCGCCAACACCGCCACCTTCGGCGCCGACGACAAGGCCTCGATCACGGCCGCCAACTACGTCGACACCAACGCCGCCAGCGGCGGCCTGGGCGGGCTGCAGGTGATGTCCTTCAACGGCGACGCCGTAGTGAACATCAATTCGGCCACCAATGGCGTCGCGCTGGTCGGCGCGTCGATCGGCGGCAGCGCCACCGTCGTGCAGAAGACCGGCGACCTGAAGATCGACGAGATCGCCGCCTACAACATCAGTATCGAAGCCATGGGCGGCTCGCTGGAGACCGGTTCCACGATCACCAGCGGCGGCGACTACACGATCACCGCCCAGGATTTCCGCGGCGACGCCCTGACCCCTACCCTGTTCAACGGCGTCATCCGCGACGTCACGATCACCGACACGCTCGGCGACCTCGACCTGGGCGCCGCGGCCATCCATGCCGATCGCAAACTGGCCATCACCGCCCGGGACGGCGCGGTGCTCGGCCTGGCCCAGCTCAGCGCCGGCGCGGGCCTGGGCGACGGCGACATCAGCGTGACCGGTCAGGCCATCGCCCTCGACACGGTCGCCGGCGACGGCTCGGTGACCCTGGACGGCGGAACCGGACTGGTGAACCTGGCCACCAGCGTCACGGTCGGCGGCGACTATGTCCTTGCCGGCGGCGCCTTCTCGGCGGCGGCCCTCTCGCCGCTGGGCGCCAAGACCGGCGCCTGGACCATCGACGACAAGGTCGGCGCCTTCGACTTCACCGGCACGCCCCTCGCCTATGGCGGCGACATCACCGTCACGGCCGTGGGCGGCGTCACCGGCGGCGACATCACCAGCGCCAGCGGCGACATTCGCATTACCGCCACAAGCGGCCAATTGGGCGCGCTGAGCGCCGCCTCCGGCCAGGTCAGGGCCAGCGCCAGCGCCGGCGGCATGACCCTCGCCTCGGCCGAAGCCGCCGATCTGATCGAGGTCACGGCCACGACCGGCGCGGCGAGGCTCGGGTCGGCGGTCCTGACCGGAACCGGGGTCAACAGCCTGCTGGTGCGCTCCACGAGCGGCGACGTGACCCTCGGCGCGGCGACGCCCGGCGCCGTCACGGCGGCCAATGTCGTCACCTCGGCGGGCGCAAGCACCATCGTCGAGGCGTCGAGCGCGACCGGCGACGTCGACGTCAATCTGGACCGCGCCAACACGGCCCTCACGATCCTCTCCGCGCAGGACAATGTCAGGGTGGCCGTGGCCAACGGCGCGCTGACGATCGGCCAGCTGACGGCGGGCGCGACATCGCTCGTCACCGGCGGCGGCGATACACGGCTGGTTTCGGCCGATGTCGACGGCGACCTCCTGGTCAGCTCGACCGCGGGGGCCTTGCGCTTCGGCGACGCCACGCCCGGGCGGGTGATCGCGGTCAGCGGCGCGCTGTCCCTGAACGCCGCCGCCGACGTCACCCAGCAAGCCGTGCTGCGAAGCAATTCGCTGGACGTCGTCTCGGGAACCGGCGTCGTGCTGCTCGGCGCCAACGAAGTGGCCCATCTGGACACCATCAGCGTCACCGCCGGCGGCTTCGCCTTCAACGGCGCGACCGCGTTCGACCTGCGTGGTCCCATCACCGCCGCCGGCCAGACGGTGGAACTCCGCTCCGCCGGGGCGATCACCCAGACCGTCGCCGGCGTCATCACCGCTCAAAGGCTGACAGGGTCGTCGGTCGGGGGGGGCGATTTCGGCGCGGCCAACCAGGTGGTCCAGCTCGGCGACTTCAGCAACACCGGCGGCCTGTTCAGGCTGATCGACAACCGGTCCCTGACCATCGACGGTACGGTCCACAGCACCGGCGGCGTTTCGCTCGCCTCACACGGCGGCATGGCGTTCTCGGCCAATGGCAAGGTCGTGGCCGACGGCGCGGGCGACGCGGTGACCCTGGCCTCCGACGGGGTGTTCACCAACGGACGCGGCGCCGACGCGGTGACCGCGACCAACGCCGCCGGACGCTGGCTGATCTACACCCAGGCATTCGGCGACCCGACGGGCTCCACGGCCGGCAACAGCTTCAACGGCCTGGCCGGCAAGTCCTTCTACGGCTCGACCTACGACTTCGGGGCTGGGACCTTCGCCCTGGCGCCCAACGCCGGCAATCGTTTCGTCTACGCCTACCAGCCGATCCTGGCGGTGACGCCCGTCAGCCAGGTCGTGACCTATAACGGGGCCATCCCCTCGGTTTCGGCCACGGTCACCGGCCTGGTGAACGGCGATGCGGCCGCCGACGCCTGGTCGGGGACGCCCGTGGTCTCGGGCGCGACCAGCAAGAACGCCGGGACCTATGTCCTGACCGCCAGCGGCAGCCTGACCTCAGACCTGAACTACGGATTCAGCTACGGCGTAGGCTCCCTGCGGATCGATCCCAAGACCATCGGCGGCCTGCTGACCGCCGACGACAAGACCTATGATCGCAGCACCACCGCCACGGGCGCCATCACCCTGAGCGGCTTGGTGACCGGCGACGACGTCTCCGCCGCCGGCGCCTACGCTTTCGCCGACTGGAACGCCGGCGCGGGCAAGACCGTCACGGCTTCGGGCGTCGTCCTGTCGGGCGCCGACGCCGGCAACTACGTGCTGTCGCCGCTCGCCTCGGCCCAGGCCGACATCTTCAGGAAGGTCCTGACCGGAGCCCTGGTCGCCAACGACAAGACCTATGACGGCACGACGATCGCCACGGGTTCCGTCGACCTGACCGGCGTGATCGCTGGCGACACCGTCTCGGCCGGCGGGACCTACGCCTTCGCCGACAAGAACGCCGCCAACGGCAAGACGGTGACGGCTTCGGGCGTGATCCTGGGCGGCGCCGATGCGGGCAACTACAGCCTCGCCGGGGTGTCCTCCGACGTCGCCGACATCCTGAAAAAGACCCTGACCGGCGCTCTGGTCGCCAACGACAAGACCTATGACGGCACAAGCGTCGCCACGGGTTCGGTCGGTCTGACCGGCGTGGTCTCGGGCGACGCAGTTTCGGCCAGCGGAACCTATGCCTTCGCCGACAAGAACGCCGCCACCGGCAAGACGGTGACGGCCTCGGGCGTGACCCTGGCCGGCGCCGATGCGGGCAACTACAGCCTCGCCGGGGTGTCCTCCGACGTCGCCGATATCCTGAAGAAGGCCCTGACCGGGGCTCTGATCGCCAACGACAAGACCTATGACGGTACGACGGTCGCCACGGGCTCGATCGTCCTGACCGGCGTGCTCGCCGGCGAAACGGTTTCGGCCTCGGGGACCTATGCCTTCGGCGACAGGAACGCCGGCGTCGGCAAGACCGTTACGGCGTCGGGCGCGACCCTGACCGGCGCCGACGCCGCCAACTACGAACTCGGCGTCGTCAGCAGCGACCTGGCCGACATCCTGCGCCGACAGGTGACCGTGTCGGCCGACAACCTGTCCAAGCCCTTCGGCCAGGGCGACCCCGCCCTCACCTATCGCATCACCTTGGGCTCGCTGGTCGCCGGCGACGCCTTCAGCGGCCTGCTCCTGAGGGGGGCCGGCGAGACGCCAGGCGACTACGTCGTGTCGCGTGGAAGCCTCAGCCTGTCGTCGAACTACGACCTGACCTTCACGGGCGCGATCTTCACGATCGCGCGGTTCCCCGGCATCGAGCAGGAGGGCTCCATCGTGCTCAAGCATGTGACCCAGTCCCCCGACTTCACCCTCGACTGGGATCCGGAACTCAACCTCCAGACCGAAGGGCCCGCCTGCCAGGGCGAAGGCTGCCCGCGTCAGACGACCACGGTCGACGGCGGCAACATCGTCGCGGCCCTGCCGTAAGAACGCGACAAGGCGGGCGCCGCAGTACGGCGCCCGCCTTGCCTCGAACCATCCAGCCGCTGCGACCTATCGGGCGGCCGTATCGAGCGTATTCACCCGCGTAACGCCCTTGGCGTCCTTGGTCAGGCGGAAGGCGTCCAGTTGGCGGCCCGTCGCGGTGAAGGCGCGATAGGTCACCGCCTCGGGCGATACCTCCAGGGTCTGGAAGGTCTGGGTGCGCGAGGCCGAGCTAGTCGCCCAACTGAGCGGAGCGACCGGATACATCTTGGGCCCGGCCACCGAGACGACATAGGTCGAGCCCTTGTCGGACGGGTGGCCCGGCCCGGCGTTGGTCATCACCCCAGCGCCGATGGCGCCGCGCGCATAGCCGTGGTCGTGGGCCTGAAGAACCAGGTCGACGCCGTACTTGTCGATCAGCGGCTTGAGCGCGTCGCGCACCCGCTGGTTGTCGCGATCGGGATCGATCGAGAACAGCGGGAAGTGCAGGAACAGCGCCGTCCAGCGGTTGGGATTGTTCGCCAGCAGACCGTCCAGCCAGCGCACCATCTCGGCGCGCATGGCCTCGTCGCCGTGGAACAGCGGCGCATCGACCGAGATCAGCCGCAGGCCCTGATAGTCGACGGTCCAGGCCGTCTCCTTGAGCTTCTCGACGCCCGCCGGGCCGGTTTCAGGCAGGGTATACTGGCGACGCCACTGCGGGTTCAGCACCGGGCCGCGTCCGTACTCATGGTTCCCAGGCGTCGGCATCTGCGGTGTCTGGGCGTAGAGGAAACCGCCGGCCGCGAACCATTCGCCCCACTCGTTGTCGCTGTCGTGGCGATTGATCAGGTCGCCGGCATGGATGACGAAGGCAGCGTCGCCGGCCTTGCTGAACGCCATCCTCATCGTGCGCGAGGCCTCGCTGAGGATGTTGTTCTGCATGTCCCCCATGTAGAGGAACGTGAACGGCTTGGCGGTCGTGGCGGCGGTGCGGAACTGCAGCCATTCGGACCACTGCTCGCCGTCGCCGACGCGATAGGCGTAGACCGTCTCGGGCTTCAGCCCCTTGAGCACCACCGAATGATAGGCCGCCTTGAAGGTCGGATCCTCGCGCACGGCGATGGTGGCGTCGTCGGTGAGGGCCGCGACGCGCGCGGCCTTCTGGATGAAGTCCGGACCGTCCTCGGCCTCCGCGTACTCGACATGGCCCGCCCGCCCCGGCGCGGTGCGCCAGGTCACCGCCATCTCGTGCGCGGGGTCGGCCGTGAGATTCAGGATGATCCGCTCGGGTTGAACTGACGGTGGAACCGCCGGCCGATCGGACGCCTGGACCGGCGCGGGCTCGGGACGCAGCGGGCGCTCGGCCGTCTGCGCGAAGGCAGGTCCGCCCAGGGCCGCGAGCGCGGTCCCGAGCATCAGGGTTTGGATGGTTTTCATGCTCGCCCCGCTCAGAAGACGTAGTTCAGGCCGAACGAGATCGAGCGCCCGTTCTTGATGTAGGCGCGGCTCGAGCTGGTGCTGTCGCCGGCGGTGTACCAGTAGGTGTGGTTGTCGAAGAGGTTCTGGACCTGCATCGAGGCCGTCGCGCCCTTCCACAGCTTGCGCCGGACGTTCAGGTCCACGAACTCGTAGTCCTGTTCGTAGGGGTTGTTGCCGAAGTCCTGGATGCCCTCGAGGAACTCCGACTGGTAGCTGTAGGCGGCATAGGCTTCCCAGCCCTTGTATTCCCAGAACAGCTGAACGTTGGCGACGCGCTCGGGCGTCTCCATCAGCGGCAGGGTATAGCCGGCCGGGTGCCAGGAGATGCCGGTCTCGGCCTCCGACTTCTGCAGGGTCAGGTTCACGCTGGCGCCGAGCTTCGACAGCGGGCCGGGTAGCCAGTGGAACACCTGCTGGGCGCTCAGCTCCATGCCGTAGACCTTGGCCCACTTGCCGTTGTTGGGCATCGAAACGGTCACGCCGTCGGGACCGATATTGGTCCCGGCCGTCCCGTCGCGGATGTTCGAGGACGAAGAGCGGTACAGGAAGTTCTTGATGTCCTTGTAGAACAGACCCAGCGAATAGGCGCCGGTGTCGCCGTTGTAGCGCTCGATCGACAGATCGTAGTTGACCGCCTTCATCGGCTTCAGGTCCGGATTGCCCTGCTCGATCGCCACCAGCACCCAGTCGCTGGTCGGATTGACCTTGCCGTCGCCGTCCGGATCGCTGTCATACCCATACTCGCGGGCCGACGACATCCGGGCGATGTCGGGACGCGCGAAGCTGGTCCAGATCGCCCCGCGCAGCTTGGTGCGGTCGTCCAGGCTGTAGTTCAGGTGGATAGACGGCAGGACGTTGGTGAAGTCGCTCTTGTCGGTCGAGTAGTGGCCGCCCTGGACCTCGTCGAGGATGTAGGCGTCGATGGTGTTGTTGGTGCTCTCGACGCGGACCCCGCCGATGACCTGGGCCTTGCCGACCCGCGCGGTCGCCATCAGGTAGCCGGCGAAGATGTCTTCCTTGAAGGTGAAGCTGTCCTCGCCGCTGAGCTCGGCGTTGCCCGGATCGGTGGCGAAGCCTTCGAAGAAGGTGCTGTTCCCCGCCATGGCGCGCTGCAACTCGGCCAGCATGGCCTTGTTGTCGATGACCGTGCCCAGGCGGTAGAGGCCGGAGTATTCGCCGTCGAACAGGCTGGTCACTTCCTTGCCGTAGAAGCGCGAGAAGTCCGCCAGCGTGCCGTCGGCGTCCAGGTCCATGAACTCGCCGCTGTAGGTGGACCGCTTGGAGCTGTAGACCTTGCCGCCGGTCTTGACCGCTTCCAGCCAGTCCGAGGCCGGTCGCCATTCGAGATTGACCTGGCCCTGCCACAGCCGCTCCTGCGCGCCGCCGATCTCGCCCGACAGGCCGGCGAAGTCGCACTGGCTGTTATCGTGGATCGCCGCCATGCCGGCGTCGTTCAGCACCCACTTGGGAAAGCGGCTGTCGCCGAAATTGGTGACCTTGACGCCCTTGTTGCCCAGCCAGCCGTACTTGTCGCTGCGGAACTCCATCTCATAGCTGTCGTCGATATTGTCTTCCGACTTGGCGTAGGACAGGTCGTAGTCGGCCTTGAAGTCGCCCCAGCGGCTGACGCCGCCGAAGTTCAGCGACATCAGCGAACCGGTCTCGCGCGAGCCTTCCCAGAAGCGGCGGAGGCGGAAGCCCTGCGGATCCCAGGTCCCGGACGCGCCGTCCAGCGTGTAGTACGACTTGGTGGAGCGGTCCGCGTCGGTGATCCGGCCATCGCCGTCGCGGTCGACGATCTGGGCGGTCGTGTAGCTGTAGATCCGGCCCTTCTTGGCGTCCGTGCCGATGATCGACGCCTCGGGCGCGGCCAGGCCCGTCATGGTCTTGTCGACCTGGGTCAGGCGGGTCGAGTTCTTGCCGGTGTCATTGCGGAAGTTCAGCCGGTTGCTGAACTCGTCCTTGGTGTATTCGTTGAACTGGCCGCGCAGGTGGAAGTCGTGCTTGTCGCCGCGATAGTCGAGGCTGGTGTTCACCCCTCGCCGCTCGACCTCGGTCTCGCCCAGCGCCAGGTCCATGCCGCGCATGACGAAGGTCTCGGGATCCCAGCCGAGGGTCTCGCTGTCGGCGTACCAGACCGAAGGCTGGTTATCGCCATCCACGCCGTTCTGCTCGAACTGCGACTTGCGGCGCGACCAGCTGCCGGTGACGAACACGCCCCAGTTGTCGTTGAACTGGCGCCCGAACGAGCCGGCGACCTCGCCCGACTTCTTGTTGTCGAACTTGTCGAGCATCCCCGCCGAAGCCGAAAGCACGCCATAGGTCTTGCCATGGTCGAACGCCGTCGGCGTGCGGATGTCGATCGAGCCGCCCAGGGCGTCGCCGTCGCGGTCGGGCGTCAGGCTCTTGATGACGGTGATGGAGTCGATGCCTTCCGGCGGCAGAAAGCTTAGGCGGACGCCGCGATAGAAGTTGTCGTCGCGCGAACCCGTGCCGCCCATGCGCACGCCGTTCATGGTGTAGTTGTTCAGCTCGGTCGACAGGCCGCGGATGGTGATACGATCGCCCTCGCCCGTGGTGTGGTTGCGCACCGCGTTCACGCCCGGCAGGCGCGACAGGGACTCGGCCACGTTGTTGGCAGGCAGGTCGCCCATGTCGTCGGCGCTGATGACGTCCGAGATGAAGTCGGCCTTGCGCTTGGCGTCCAGCGACCGGCGCAGGCCCGCCGCGTAGCCGACGACGACGCCGTCGACCTCGATGGCTTCGGGAGCCTCGACCTCGGCCTGCGCCGTCTGGCGCTCCAGGGTCAGCACGCCGCGCACCTCGCGGGCCTCGATACCCGAGCCGGCGATCATCTTGCGCAGCGCCTCGCGCGGGGTCATCGCGCCCGAAACCGCGTTGGACGTCCGCCCACGGGTCAGGCCCGGGTCGAAGACGATCGACAGGCCCGTGTCGCGCGACAGCGTCCGCAGCGCCTGGCCCAGGTCCTGGGCCGGAATGGCGATGGTGACCCGCGCCTCGGCATTGCGGGTCGCCTGCCAGGCGTGGGCAGGCGCGGCGACGGACGCCAGCACGGCGACGGCCGCCGCCGTCAGCAGCCCGTTTTTATGGATACGCATTCGAACAATCCCCTCCGATCGAACTGATCGTCACGGGGTTAGACGGCGACCGCCGAGGTCCTGACAGCTGTCATAAAAACTTGTTCCAAGCGGGGCTAACCGACTGAAATCACGTATTGATCCGCCTTCTGACGAGTAAGCTTGAAACCGTGGAGCCGGGCGATCGCAGCCAGGGCGTTCTCGGGATCGTCATAGGCGAAGCGGCCGCTGACCAGCACCCGCCCGACCGATGGATCGGCCAGCCTGACCTCCACGCCGGTCGTGCGTTCCAGGTCCTGGACCACGCTGGCCAGGGTCGCCTCGTTGAACTCCAGCCAGCCCTTGGCCCAGGGCGGCACGTCGGTTTCCAGTTCGGGCCGGGCGATCGCCGAGCGCTGGACGACGCCGTCCAAGACGCGGGCCTGCTCGCCCGCGTGAACGTGCACCGCGGCCCCCTTCCCCGCGACCTTCACGATCCCTTCGAAGACCTCGACCTCGACCACCGCACCGGCGGCCGTCTGGCGCTGATCGACATTGAAGCGGGTGCCCACGGCGGTGACCCGCACGCCGTCGACCTCGACCGAGAACGGCCGGCTCTTGTCGGGGGCCACCTCGAAGAAGCCCTCCCCCTTCAGGCGCAGTCGTCGCTCGTGCTCGCCCAGATCGACCCGCACCTTGCTCTGGCCGTTCAGCCGGACCTGCGAGCCGTCGGCCAGCGCGATCGGCCTCGGCACGCCCCGGCTTCCCTCGATCAGCTCCCCACGGGGGGCGAGGCCGCCTCCGAACATCACCACCACCCCGGCGACGGCGGCGAAGCCCACCCCGACGATAGGGGCCAACATCGGCCGCCCCCTTCGCGCGGGCTTGCCGCGAGCCATCCGCTGCGTGGCCCAGATCACGGCGGCGTCGTCGAGCAGGACCTCGTGGCGGCGCAGCAGGTCGTGGCGATCGGGACGCCCTTCCAGCCACTGTTCCAGCGCGGTCTGCTGCTGATCCGACCAGTTTGCGTCGCGCCGGGCGTCGGCCCACAGCGCGGCCTCACGATCGTCCCTGGGGTTCACGGTCCTAGTCGACATGGCGGCCCTCCGCCGTCCGACGCAGCGTCTGGGCCGCGCGGCTGTAGTGCTTCTGCACCGCCTCGATCGACAGCTTGAGGTCCCGGGCGATCGCTTCGTAGGATTCCTCGCCCGCGCGGCGACGGACGAAGACCTCGCGCCGCAAGGGCGGCATCGCCTCCAGCGCTCGCTGGCACAGCCTCGACCGTTCGCTCATGTCCAGCGCCTCCAGCGGCGTGGCTTCGCCATGGATGGAAAGTTCCGCCGCTTCCAGGTCGTCGATCTGGACGCTGGCCGCCCGCCGGGCGCGATCGACCAGGATGTTGCGCGCCGCGCGCATGGCGTAGAACAGGGGATCGGCGATAAGCGTGTCGCGCGCCCGCGCCAGGACGCGCAGGATCGCCTCCTGGGTCACGTCCTCGGCGTCGACCGCCGTAGCCAGGCGGCGGCGAACATAGGCCAGCAGGATCCGGTTCTGCGTCGCCAGCGCCCGCCCCACCTCCTGCTCGTTACCGATCACCCGCCACGCCTCCTCGACGGAGCGTGGCTATAGGAGCGCCTTGTGACGGATCCGATGAGTTTCGATGTCGGTTTGATGGCAAGGACAACGGCCAGCCATGTCCAGGCTTGAACAAGGCCGAGCGTCCTCCGCAGCCGGCGGCCCGCGCTTCGCCTCACGCGGCGTAGGCCGCGCCCGACCGGAGAGCGCGCGGCGCTCCGGCCGGGCTGGCCACACCGATCAGAACCTCCAGCTGACCTGGGCGCGAGCGCCGTGGTCGGTCAAGCGATCGCCGTAGCTTCCCGAGTAGGTCACGCCCAGCACCGCGGCTTTGCCGAGGTCGGCCTCCAGGCCAAGATTGACGGCGAGGCTGTCCTTGTCGATCGGAGCGCCGACAATCCCGAACGACGGGGCGCCCGTGAAAGCCAGGTCGATGGTCGGCATACGATCGCCGAACGCATGCCGCAGCGCGGCCGAACCGGTGAGGCGCAGGTTAAGCTCTCCCGCGCTCAGGTCGCTCTTCAGGCGCACGCCGACCGAACCATAGGCCAGGTGTTCATCGCCGCCGCCATGCAATGCGGCGCTGCCGCCTTGCTCTCTGACATCGGCGTCGGTGAGCGCGACATAGGCCAGGCCGGCGTACGGCTGCAGCGTCACGCCAGCCGCCTGACGCTTCACGGCGACTTCGCCGAACGCCTGATAGGTGCGGGCCGAATAGTCGCCGGACAAGGCTTCGGCGAAACTCCCGAACGCAACCCGGCGCGAGGCCTTCATGTCGTGCCACGCATAGGCGCCGCCGAGCTGGAACGACACCCCGCCGCGCTCGGCCAGGACGTAGCCGCCGAGGTGATAGGTCTCGACGTCGTGCTTGGCGCGGGCGGTCTTCAAGTCGCCGGCGCTGTAGCCCACGGCGACGCCGGCGCGGATGTCCCCGCCAAGCGAGCCGTCGTAGCCGGTCAAGAACCCCTGGATATCGCGGTCGTAGCTCTGCGCATTGCCGTCGCCCTTCATCGAGCCCCAGCCGCCGAAGGTCTCGCCCCAGGCCGACGGTCCCTCGACACCGGCCAGGTCGCCCCGCGCCAGGATCGCGTCGCGCACGAAGCGGCTGTCCTGGATCAGCGAGCCGCGCAGGCTGGCGTAGTCCGAACCGGCCAACTGGTCGAAGGCGTCACGGGCCTGCTCGGTCGAGAGATTGACCACGCCGTCGAAGACCGGGTTGTCCCAGCCCAGGTGCTCGGCCCCTGCCCCCGCCGCGACCTGGTTGGGGGTCACGCCGATGTCCGCGAAGCTGATGTCGTTGCGCCGCAGCCGCAGATAGACGTTGGAACCGTCGTAGCTGAGCGAGGGATCGAGGAAGGCCAGGTTCGAGGTCACGCCGTCAAACCTACCGCCGGCCGCGAGGCCCCCGCCGGCGTGCAGGATCAGGTAGCTGGTCTGCGGCCTGTAGGTCCCAGCGCCCGCCAGGACCCTGACGGTTCCCCCCTGGATCGTGGCCACGCCGGACGCGACGATCTTGTCCGACTGTCCTGCGACGTCCGCCTCGACCTCGAAGACCGAGCCGGGCTTGAAGGTGACGTCGCCGGCGACGTTCAGCGTGCCGATCGAGTTGCCAGGCGCGATCGTGCCCAACACGACGGTGGTCCCCACCGTGCCAACGCCCTGCAGGCGCGCGCCCGACCAGACGTCAAGCGTGCCGCCGAGCACGCCGTTCACCGCCAGCGTACCCCGCTCGAGCGTGGTCGCGCCGGTAAAGCCGCTGGAAACGCCGGTCAGCTCCGTCTTGCCGGCGCCGATCTGGCGAATGGCGCCTGCGCCGCTGATCGCTCCGGCGAAGGTCACGCTGTCGGAACGGTCGAACGCCAGCACGCCATTGGCGACGATGTCGCCGCCGATCGAGCCGCTGGTTCCGCCGGCGCCGAGGTTCAGCCGAGCGCCCGCGGCGATGGTCGTGCCGCCGTCATAGGTGTTGTTGGCGGTGAAGGTCACGCCGCCGCCCAGGATGCGCACCGCGCCCGAACCGGAGACCAGGCCGCCGAAGGTGATGGCGTCCGAACGGTCGAAGGCCAGGACGCCGTTGTTGGCGACGTCGCCGACGATCGAGCCCGAGGTCCCGCCATCGCCGATCTGCAGCACGCCCGCGCGGATGGAGGCGCCGCCGCCATAGGTGTTGGCGCCGGTAAGGATCAGCGTGCCGGCTTCGGTCTTGACGATCCCGCCCGCGCCGGTAATCGCCACGCCGATCTTGGCCGCGTCGGCCAGGACGCGGATCTCGCTGCCGCCGGCGGCCGTGACCAGCTGGCCGCTCCCGCTGAGCTCATAGCCTTCGTCGACGAACTGCAGGCCAAGGAAGCTCTGTGCGCCCTCCACCGTGATGTCGCCGCCGGTGAAGGCGCCGGCGTCCTTGAAGATGGCGTACTTGCCCGCCCAACTGGCCGGAGTGTTGCCGCCCTGGTTCAACCACTGACTGCTGGCGGCGCTCCAGACGCCGTCGCCGCCCTGCCAGTGCTGCAAGGTGTCGTCACCAGGAATGAGCGTGGTGCTGATGAAGAGATCGACCCGGCCGCTGCCCGCCTGCAGCGCATAGTCCACGTTGCTCAGCGACGGCGTGGCGCCGATCGTCGCCGTATTGGCGGTCAGGGCGCCGCCATAGGTGATCAGACGATAGTAGCCGAGCCCCGGGACGCCATCGGCCAGGGCGGCGCTCCGCGAGAGATTGACCACGCCGTTCAGCGCCAGGTCGCCGCTGACGATCAAGCGGTCGCTGACGCCCGGCGAGGCCGACGACGCCCCCGGCGCGCCCAGCTCGATGTCGAGATTGGCGCCCGAAGCCAGGGTCAGGTCGCCCGCGATCGACAGCGAACCGACGGAATTGCCCGGCGCCAGATGGCCGCCGCTCTGGACGATTGTGTCGCCGACCGTGCCCGTGCCGCCCAGCGTCCCGCCGGAAGCGACGGTGACCGTCGACCTGGCCAGGGAACCGTTGACCGCCAGGGTTCCCGCGTCGACGGAGGTCGCACCCGTGAAGCCTGAGGAATCACCGGTCAGGATCAGCTTGCCCGAGCCGGCCTGGCGCAGAAGGCCGGAACCGTCGATGACGCCGGCGAAGGTCAGGCTGTCGGAGCGATTGAACGCCAGCGCGCCGTCAACGAGGACGTCGCCGGCGACCGACCCCGTCGTCCCGCCGGCGCCGAGCGTCAGCTGGGCGCCCGAGGCGATGAAGGCGCCGTCGGCATTGGTGTTGTTGGCCGTGAAGGTCACACCGCCGCTCAGGATGCCTACCGCGCCCGAGCCGGAGATCCGGCCGTCGAAGGTGATGGCGTCCGAACGCCGGAAGACCAGCACGCCGTCGTTGACCACGTCGCCGACGATCGAGCCCGAAGTCCCGCCGTCGCCGATCTGCAGCACGCCCCCCTGGATGGTCGTGCCACCGGCATAGGTGTTGGCGCCCGTCAGGACCAGCGTGCCGGCCTCGGTCTTGACGACGCCGCCTGCGCCCGTGATCGCCGCGCCGATCTTGGCTTCGTTGGCCAGCACGCGGATCTCGCTGCCGCCCGCGGCCGTGACCAGCTGGCCACTTCCGTTGAGCTCATAGCCCTCGTCGACGAACTGCAGGCCACGGAAGCTCTGCGCCCCCACCACCGTGATCTCGCCGCCGGTGAAGGCGCCCGCGTTCCTGAAGATGGCGTACTTGCCGGCCCAGCTGGCCGGGGTGTTGCCGCCCTGGTTCAGCCATTGGCTGCTGGCGGCGCTCCAGACGCCGTCGCCGCCCTGCCAGTGCTGCAGGGTGTCGTCGCCAGGAATGAGCGTGCTGGCGATGAACAGGTCAACCCGGCCGCTGCCTGCCTGCAGCGTATAGTTCGCGTTGCTGAGCGACGGCGTGGCGCCGATCGTCGCCGTGTTGGAGGTCAGGGCGCCGCCGTAGGTGACGAGGCGATAGTATCCAAGGCCCGCCGCCATGGCAGGGCTCTGCGAGAGATTGACCACGCCGTTCAGCGCCAGATCGCCACTGACGACCACGCGGTCGCTGACGCCCGGCGAGGCCGACGACGCGCCCGGCGCGACCAGCTCGATGTCCAGGTTCGAGCCGGCCGCCAGGGTCAGGTCACCCGCGATCGATAGGGTCGCCACAGATCCGATGGATCCCCCGGAGCCGGGAGCCAGATGGCCGCCGCTCTGGATGGTGGCAGCGCCCACCGTGCCCGCGCCGCCCAGCGTCGCGCCGGAGGCGACGGTGAGCGTAGAGCCGGCCAGGGAACCGTTGACCGTGAGCCTGCCCGCATCGACAGCCGTCGTGCCCGTGAACCCCGAGGAATTGCTGGTCAGGATCAGATTGCCCGAACCGGCCTGGCGGAAGGCGCCCGCGCCGCTGACGACGCCCAAGAAGCTCACGCTGTCAGAGCGATCGAACGTCAGGCCGCCGTTGACGACGGCGTCGCCGATCAAGCCGCTCGTCCCGCCGGCGCCCAGGTTCAGCTGCGCGCCCGAAGCGATGGTCGTGCCGCCGGCATAGATGTTGTCGGCGGTGAAGGTCACGCCGCCGTCCAGGATGCGCACCGCGCCCGAGCCGGAGATCCGACCGGCGAAGGTGATGTCGTCCGACCGGTTGAAGACCAGCACGCCGCGGTTGCCGACATTGCCGACGATGGAGCCCGAAGTCCCGCCGTCGCCGATCTGCAGCGTGCCCGCATCGATCAACGTCCCGCCGGCATAGGTGCTGGCGCCCGTCAGAATAAGCGTGCCGGCCTGGGTCTTGGTGATCGCGCCCGCGCCGGTGATCCCCACGCCGATCTTGGCGACATCGGCCAGAACACGGATCTCGCTTGTGCCCGAGACGGTGGCCAGTTGGCCGGTTCCGGCCAGCTCATAGCCATCATCGACGAACTGCAGGCCGATGAAGCTTTGCGTCCCATCCACCGTGACCGTACCGCCCGTGAAGGCGCCGGCGTCCTTGAAGATGGCGTACTTGCTCGCCCACGCAGCCGGCGCGTTGCCCCCGTCGTTGAGCCATTGCGTGCTGGCGGCGCTCCAGACGCCGCTTCCGCCCTGCCAGTGCTGCAGGGTGTCGTCGCCGACGACCGCAGCGTTGCTGATGAACAGATCGACGCGGCCGCTGCCGGCCTGCAGCGCGTAGTTCACGTTGCTCAGCGACGGCTTGGTTCCGATCGTCGCCGTGTTGGCGGTCAATGCGCCGCCATAGGTGATGAGGCGATAGTACCCGATGCCGGCGACGCCGTCGGCCGAAGACGCACTCTGCGAAAGATTGACCACGCCGTTCAGCGCCAAGTCGCCGCTGACGACCAGGCGGTCGCTGACGCCGGGCGAAGCCGACGAAGCGCCTGCGGCGCCCAGCTCGATGTCGAGGTTGGCGCCCGAGGCCAAGGTCAGATCGCCGTTGATCGACAGCGAACCGACCGAATTGCCCGGGGCCAGATGGCCGCCGCTCTGGATGGTGGTGTCGCCCACCGCGCCCGTGCCGCCCAGCGTCGCGCCGGAAGCGACGGTGATCGTCGATCCGGCCAGCGAGCCGTTGACCGACAGGGTTCCGGCGTTGACGGCCGTCGCGCCGGTGAAGGCCGAGGAGTCTTCGGTCAGGACCAGCTTGCCCGAGCCGGCCTTGCGGAACTCGCCCGCGCCCGAAAGCACGAACCCATAGGTTCCGTTGCTGCTCTGCTCGAGCGTCAGGAACGCGCCAGCGCCGATCGTGGCGTCGTTGCCGAACAGGCCAGCCGAAGCGATCACACCGCCGCCCGAGATCGTCCAGTTCGAGGCGGACTCGCCCGTCAGCGTGAGGGTTCCCGCGCCCGTCTTGGTGACCGCGCCGCCGCTGGACATCTGGCCGCGATAGACCCCGTCGAACGCCTGGTCGAAAACGACGCCCCGGCTGCCGGCGCCGCTGCCGAAGACCACGCTGCCGGCCAGGCTGTTGCTGTCGCCCTTCAGCACGCCTTCCCGCACCGACCAGGTCTGAGCCCCCGTGCCCGTTAGGGTCCAGGTGCTGGCGCCCAGCTTCTCGAAGGTGTCGAAGCCCATGTAGCCGTAGCCGTCCACGGATCCGTCCGACCCGATGTGCATGGCGTTGAACGTGTCGTCGTCCGCGCCGCCAAGGGCCAGCACGTTGTTGGAGCCGCCGCCGGTCACCGCCACAACGTCACGGATCCACGAGCCGGCGTGAAGCTCCAGGCGGTTGTCGCTGCCGAACAGCTCGATCGCGTAGGCGCGCTGGAAGCTTACGCTGACGCCGCCGATGATCGTGCCCGAATTGATGATGGTGGTGGAGCCGGTGCTGGCGCCGACCACGCCCCGGCCGCCGGCGCCCCGCCGGATCGCATTGGAGGCCGGGCCGCCCGCCCCGCCCTGGATCGTTCCGGCGTTGACCAGCAGCCCCGGCTGGCCGCCCGTGAAGACGATCCCCGCACCGCCCGCGCCGGAATAGTTGCCGCCGAAGTTGCCGTTGCCACCCCCGCCGACGCCGCCGGCGATGACGCCGGTCGCGCTGTTCTCGATGCTGCCGCCCCAGGCGATCACGCCGATGCCGGCCGCCCCGCCGTTCGAATAGCCGTAGCCGCCCTCGCCGCCGGTGATCGTGCCCGCGTTGGTGATGGTTCCCAGGTTGCTGAGCACGCCGGCGGCGCCGGCCCCGCCCCAGCTGGTGAAGGTGCCCCCTGCCCCGCCCGTGATCATGCCGCTTACGACGTTCAACGCGCCGCCGCTGTAGAGGAACAGGCCCGCGCCGCCGTTGCCGAACGAACTGCCCGTGCCGCCCGTGATGGCGCTGGCCGAACCGCCCGCGCCGCCTTCCACGGTCACCGAGCCGCCGTTCAGCAGCACCAGCCCAGCGCCGCCGCCGCCGCCACCGCCCCCGCCGCTGGTGCGGCCCGCGCCGCCGTCGCCGCCCGCGACGTCATAGCCTGCTGTCGACAGCTGGACGTTCGCGCCCGTAAGCACCAGCCCGCCGCCGCCGCCGCCGCCGGCCGCGGTGCTGCCGCCATCGGCGCCGTCCGTCGCGATGTAGTCGACGACCAACGACGCGGTTCCAGTCGTGGCAAGCTGCCAGCCCAGGCCGCCGTCGCCGCCAGCCCCGCCGCCGGCCCCGCCGCCGCCGCCGGCCGAGAGGTCGTTCAGCGCCCCGGGCTGCCCTCCGGCGCCGCCGGCGCCGGCTTCCGCCGAGCCGGTCGGCGTGGTGGCCGCCGCCCCGCCGTAACTTCCAGCGGCGGAGGCGCCCCCGCCCCCGCCCGCGATACCGCCCTGAGGCGTATAGGGGCTGTAACCGGCGCCAGCGCCGCCGCCCTGGGTGATCTGCCGGGCTTGCGCCATCGAGGCGCTGAGGCCGACCGCCAGCGCCAGCACCGTGAGCGAGACCGAGTTGCGGATCGCCCGCGAGCTGTTGATCGACTGCCGCACTTTGACACCTGCCAGGCCCGTCATGGCGGGCCGCTCCTGAACCGCAGGGGCGTCAGATCGCGTCACGCGACGCGCTGGCTAGGGCCGGGCCCGATCCCCTCAAAGGCACGCGCAGACAGGCATCGACGACACACGCCCTTCAGGCGAGCAGCATCGATGATCCGTGAAACGCATGTTTTCCGTCCCTGCCAGCGAGGCGGGCGCCGAACTATGCAATCCCGGCATGAACAGCAGAGTTTGGAACGGGATCAGTGCGCGCTGCGGCGCAGGGTGTCCGAAGGTCGCTCGCCGAAGCGAAGGCGATAGGCCTGGGCGAAGCGGCCCAGTTCCCAGAAGCCGTGGTCCATGGCGACATTGGTCACCATGGTCGCGGCCGGACTGGAACCGCGCAGCCGCGCATGAACCAGATCCAGCCTGCGATTGCGGGCGTAGCGCACCGCGCTTTCTCCCAGGAATTCCTGGCAGGCCAGGTTGAGCGTTCGCTCGGCTGCGCCCACGACCCGGCAGATGTCGCCCAACGACAGCATCTCTTCCGGGCGCTCTTCCAAGGCGCGCTCGAAGCGAGCGACGATCTGACGATGGCGCCCCAGGGCGGCCCTGTCCGGCTTGACCAGCCCCTGCGAGAGGCAGGCCATCAGCTTGTCGACGACCGCGCCCGCCAGGGCCTTGGCCGGCTGCGGCTCGCCGAGGACCTGGGGCGTGTTCTGGATCACGCCCGAAATGTCGCCCATCAGCCCGATGAGTTCGTCCATCGCCGCCGACGGCGCGACGAACATCCGATCATCATCCAGCGCCCCGTGTCCGGCGCCCATCAGGTTGGGAGCGTGCGTCGTCAACAGCTCGAATGGCATGGTGACGATGCCGAAGGCCCACGGCATGTCGGGCGGCGAACCTGTGACGGTCCGCTCGTTGGGCCGGAAGTGAAAGATATGCCGGCCGAAAAGCTTGCGCCCGGAGACGCGCCGCATGATCCCCGGCTCGGTGGCGAACATGAAGGTGTGAACGCCGGGGATGTCCGCGGTCTGGGCGATGCCCTGGGCGAAGCGGCCCATGCCCAGGTTCAATCCGGCGAAACTCGCCCGCGCCAGCATGCCGTCGAAGCGCCGGCTCGTTCGTTCCAGAGGTAGTGGCTTCGCGCCCGAGTTGATGTCGCCGATCGCCAACGCCATCGTCTCGGCGTCCGTGAACCTGGCGAAGGCGCTAGAGGCCGAAGATTTGCTGGACGGGGCGGGCGTCATCTTGCTGCGGAGCGATCGCGAACTGTGTCGACTTGGCGACAATCGCTAACCGGTATGCCAAGACTCTTCAAAGGACAACCGCAGCCTGCCGCCAGCCCAGGCCATTGGCACAGGTCGACTGGCGGCCGGCGGAGTATATCCCCGCGGGCGGGACAGCCCCCAAACGGGTTCGGACTGCCCGTGACGATAAACGGCCGCACCTGGCGGGAAGACTGCCAGGTGCGGCCGTCGAAGGCTCAGGGACTGCGCCCTTGCGTCAGGAGCCGGACCGAGCGGCGCAGTTGACCGCGACCCTGCCGCCCTCCCCCTGGCAGCCGCCACCGCCACCGCCGGCCTCGCCAGAGGCGGCGCTGTCGCCGACGACGTCACCCGCCTGGGAGAACAATACGTCGACGACCGGCGTCATCAGATCCCGCCCGGCCGACACCACGCCGGACACCGAAGCGTCCGCTTCGCTGTTGTCGACGACGCGCGACGGCGGGTTCGAGGACGGCGCCGGCGTGACCGAGAGCACCGCGTCGACGAAGGTCACCGCGTAGTTCGGGCCCGCGGCGAGGCCGCCCCGGGTGATCGCATAGTCGCCGACCTGCGAGCCGGCGCCGGCCGCGGTGGCCAGCGCGCCCGAAAGCGTGTCGCCATTGACCAGGCCGCGCCCGCCGACCGTCCAGGTCAGCGCCGGATTGGCCGCGCCATAGACGCGGCTGAGAGCGTCCGCGGTGACGATGATGGTCCGCGGCGTGATGGTCAGCGCCGAGGCGTTGCCCGCCGCCTGCACGCTGGTCAGCACGTAGTTGCTGCTGGCGCTCAGGCCCGAACCGGTGACGGCGTAGGTCCCGACGCCCGAGGTCGCGGTCGCCGCCGTCGTCCAGGCGGCATTGCCCCACAGGGTGTCGGCGCCAAGCAGGCCGTCGACCACGTAGCCGCCGGAAAGGCCGCTGGGCGTATCGCCATAGACGCTGCCGACGCCGTTTGCCGTGTAGGTCACGGTCACCGCCCGCGGCGTGACGGTCAGGCCCCCATTGGCGTAGGTGATCACGTAGTTCGACAGGCCGCTGCCTGTCGCGTTCGACAGGGCGTCAGCGTAGGTCCCGGCGAAGACGCCGCCCGCCAGGCCGGAGACCGAGGTCACGGTGTCGCCGTTGACCAGGCCGCTGGTGGTGAAGCCGTTGACCTGCGCCGCGCCGTTGTAGACCACCGAACCGGTGTTACCGGTCACGGTCAGGGCGCGCGGGGTGACGCTCAGGGCCGTGGCGTTGCCGCCCGCTTGCAGCGAGGTCAGCACATAGTTGCCGCTGGCGCTCAGGCCCGAGCCGTTGACGGCGTAGATCCCGACGCCCGAGGTCGCGGTCGCCGTGGTCGTCCAGCCGGCGACGCCCGAGAGCGCATCGCCGCCGACCAGGCCGTCGACCACATAGCCGCCCGACAGGCCGCTGGGGACCTCACCGTAGACGCTGCCGGCGGCGTTGGCCGCGTAGGTCACCGTCAGCGCCTTGGGCGTGATGGCCAGGCCGCCGTTGACGTAGGTGATGGCGTAGTTCGACAGGCCGACGCCGACCGCGCCCGACAGGAGGTCGGCATAGGTCCCGACATTGGTCCCGCCAGCCAGGCCCGCGACCGACGTCACGGCGTCGGAGCCGACCAGGCCGTTGGCCGTGAAGCCGTTGGTCTGCAGGCCGCCATTGTAGATCACAGAGCCGTTGCCGCCCGTGATGACCAGCGCCTTGGGCGTGATCGTCAGGCCGCCGTTGACATAGGTGATGGCGTAGTTCGACAGGCCGGCGCCGACGGCGCCCGACAGGCTGTCGGCATAGGTCCCGGCATTGGTTCCGCCCGCCAGGCCCGCGACCGAGGTCACGGCGTCCGAACCGACCAGGCCGTTGGTGGTGAAGCCGTTGACCTGAAGGCCGCCGTTGTAGACGCCCGAGGCCGTACCGCCCGTGATGACCAGCGCCTTGGGCGTGATCGCCAGACCGCCGTTGACGTAGGTGATGGCGTAGTTCGACAGGCCGCTGCCGACGGCGCCCGACAGGATGTCGGCATAGGTCCCGACGCTGGTCCCTCCACCCAGCCCCGCGACCGAGGTCACGGTGTCCGAACCGACCAGGCCGCTTGTGGTGAAGCCGTTGGTCTGCAGGCCGCCGGTGTAGACGTTCGAAGCCGTCCCGCCAGTGATGACCAGGGTCTTCGGCGTGATGGCCAGCCCGCCGTTGACGTAGGAGATGGCGTAGTTCGCAAGGCCGCTGCCGGTCGCGCCCGACAGGTTGTCGACGTAGCCGCCGACATTGGTCCCGCCGCCCAGCCCCGCGACCGAGGTCACGGTGTCGCCGTTGATCAGGCCGCTGGTGGTGAAGCCGTTGACCTGGGCCGCGCCGCTGTAGACCAGCGATCCGACGTTGCCGGTCACCGTCAGCGCACGGGGCGTGATGGTCAGGGGGGTGGCGTTGCCGGCCGCCTGGCTGGCGATCAGCGTATAGTTGGAGCCGACGCCGAGCCCCGAGCCGTTGATGGCGTAGGTCCCCACGCCGGACGTGTTGGTCGCCGTGGTCGTCCAGCTGGCCGCGCCCGATAGCGTGTCGCCGCCGATCAGGCCGCTGGCGAGGTAGCTGCCGCCCAGACCAGTCGGCGTCGCGCCATAGATGCTGCTGGCGCCATTGGCCGTATAGGTCACCGTCACCGCCTTGGGCGTGATGAGCAGGCCGCCGTTGACATAGGTGATGGCGTAGTTCGACAAACCGGTACCGACAGCGCCCGACAGGACGTCGGTGTAGCTGCCGACATTGGTCCCGCTGGCCAGGCCGGTGACCGAGGTCACCGCGTCCGAGCCCACCAGGCCGCTGGTGGTGAAGCCGTTGGTCTGGGCCGAACCGTTGTAGATCGACGAGCCGACGCCGCCGCTGATGGTCAGGGCCTTGGGCGTGATGGCCAGGCTGCCATTGACGTAGGTGATCGTGTAGTTCGACAGGCCGTTGCCGGTCGCGCCCGACAGGCTGTCGGCGTAGCTGCCGACGCTGGTCCCGCTTCCGAGGCCCGCGACCGAGGCCACCATGTCCGAACCGACCAGACCGTTGGCGGTGAAGCCGTTGGTCTGGGCCGCGCCGTTATAGGTCGCCGATCCGGTGTCGCCGGTGATGGTCAGAGCCTTGGGCAGGATGACCAACGCGCCGCCTTGGTAGGTAATGGCGTAGTTCGACAGGCCGGTTCCGACAGCCCCCGACAGGCTGTCATAATAGGTCCCGACATTGGTCCCGCTGGCCTGGCCACTGACGCTGGTCACGGTGTCGCCGCCCACCAGGCCGTCGGTGGTAAAGCCGTTGGTCTGGGTCTCGCCGCTATAGCCCCGGTAGCTGGCATAGCCGGTGATGGTCAGGGCCTTGGGCGTGATGGCCAGGCTGCCGTTGACGTAGGTGATGTTGTAGTTCGACAGGCCGCTGCCGGTCGCGCCCGACAGGTTGTCGGTATAGGTCCCGACGTTGGTCGCCGTGGCCACGCCGGAGACCGAGGTCACCGTGTCGCGACCGACCAGGCCGTTGACGACCACGGCGTGGCTCTTTTCCAAGCCGCTGTAGACGCTGCTCACATTGCTGCCGGTAATCGTCAGCGCCCTGGGGTTGATGGTCAGGCTGCCGTTCACATAGGTGATGTTGTAGTTCGACAGGCCGCTGCCGGTCGCGCCCGACAGGTTGTCGTAATAGGTTCCGACGTTCGTGCCGATGGCGCCGCCGACGATGCTTGTGATGTAGTCGCCACCGACCAGGCCCGTGGGGACATAGCCGTTGCCGAAGGCCGAACCGGAATAGGTCAGCGTGCTGGTCCCGCCGCTGATGGTCAGCGCCTTGGGCGTGATCGCCAGCGTGCCCGTCGCGGTGACGATCAGGTCATAGCCCTGCTGGGTCGAATAGGCGCTGGTGACGTACGAGCCCACATCGCGGCCGCGGCCGCCGCCCAGGATCAGGCTGGTGTCGACCCCGTTCGGCGCCGTGACCGTCGCGCCGACCAGCTGCCGGACACCGTTGTAGATGGCGGTGGCGTCGCCAACGCTGACCGTCACGGTTCCCGGCTTCAGGAAGGCCTTCAGCATCGGGGTTGTGAAGCCCTCGTACATCCGCCAGGTCAGGGCCTGACCACCGGTCAGGTCGATGTCGCTGGTCGCGCCCGTGGCCAGCATCGACCAGGCCGAGGCGTTGTAGATGTAGTCGGCCGCGGTCCATTGCGCCGCGTCGGAGGTGACAGAGACCAGGCTGGTCACGGTCGCGCCGGTGTTGGAACCCACGCCCAAGGCCTGACCGCTGGCGTAACGATCCCAGTAGGACGCCTCGATCGTTCCGGCCGAGGCCTCGGCGATCAGGCCGCCGCCCGTGCCGGCGGCGCCGGTCGAGCCGTACGCCGTGACCATCGTCGCGCCGCTCAACATCGTGTAGCTGCCGCCGCCGCCGCCGCCGGCGGACACCCGCCCCGTTGCGTAGCTTTGCGCAATGTCGGCGCTGGCCAGGCCGGCCAGGCCCCCGGCCCTGCCGCCCGCGCCGCCGTTGCCGCCGCGGCCGCCTACCATGCCGAAACCGTTGCTGCCGCCGCCGCCGCCGTTGGCTGACGCCGCGCCCGTCGCATAGCTTTGGGTGATCGCGCCGCTGGCGTCGCCGACGAGCCCGCCCGCCACGCCGCCGCTGCCGCCGTTGCCGCCATTGGTCGAGGTTGCGCCCGCGCCGCCGCCGCCGCCGTTGGCGGACGCCGCGCCGGTGGCGTAGCTCAGGCTGATCGTGCTGCGGCTCCGACCGACAAGCCCGCCCGCGGTCCCGCCGGAGCCGCCGGCGCCGCCGGCTGATACACCCGCCCCGCTACCGCCGCCGCCGTTGGCCGAGACCGCCCCCGTGGAATAGCTCCTCGTGATCGCGCCGTCGCTCTCGGCGACCAGGCCGCCGGCCGTCCCGCCCGTGGCCCCGCTGTTGCTGCCGCCGCTGCCGCCACCGCCGTTGGCCGAGACCACGCCCGTGGCGTAGCTCGCCGTGATCGTGCTGCTGGAGAGCCCGACGAGACCCCCCGCCTTGCCGCCGCCCCCGGAGGTGCGGGCGCTGCCGCCGTTGGCCGAGACTACGCCCGTCGCATGGCTCCCCGTGATCGCGCCGCTGCTTTCGGCGACCAGGCCGCCGGCCACGCCGCCCGCGCCGGCAGTACCGGTTGTAACGTCGGTGCCGGCGCCGCCGTTGGCCGCGACAGCGCCCGTGGCGTAGCTCTCCGAGATCGCGCCGTAGGACTGGCCGACGAGGCCGCCCACCTTGCCGCCCGCGCCCCCCTGGGTCATGCCGTCGCGACCGCCGGCCGAGACCGTGGCGGAGGAATGGCTTCCCGTGATCGTACCGTAGGACTTGCCGACCAGGCCGCCGGCCACGCCGCCCGCGCCCCCCGTGGAGGGGCCGAAGGTGGGTCCGCCGTTGGCGGACACCGAGCCCGTGGAATAGCTCTGGGTGATCGCGCCGTACGAAACGCCGACCAGGGCGCCCGCCGTGCCGCCGACGCCGACGCCGATGAAGGTGTTCGCGTCGCCATTGACCGCGACGCTGGCGTTGACGAGGCCGACATTGCCGATCGAGGCGCTAGCGGAAGCAAGACCGAACAGGCCGCCATAGGCGGACGAGGTGCGCTTGACGGTCAGATTGCTGACCGTGTGGCCAAGGCCCAGGAAGCGTCCGGTGAAGCCATTGCCGCCGCCTTCCGCATTGGTCGCGCCGAGGGGATCGAAGCCCTGGCCGCTGTTCCAGCTGCTGGTGGCGCTGGCGTCGATATTGGCCCCCAGGGCGTAGTAGCCGCCGAGGCCGCCGTTGATCCCCTGCAGGTCCAGGCCCGTGGTCGAGCCGGCCGCGCCCAGGGCGGTGATGATCCTGTAGGCTTGGCCGTTGACGGCGAAGCTGTTGCCGCCGCCCGTGAAGTCGATCCGGCCGGTAAAGCCGCCGCTGGCCAGGCCGAAGTCGAGGCCGGCGCCGGCGAGCGGCGTGGCGGCGATCGAGCCTTTGGTGTCGCCGTAGTTCAAGGCCAGGCCCGCGCTACCCGAGGCGGTCAGCACGGCGTTGACCTTGATGCTGTTGGCCGCGTTCAGCGTCAGGGTGTTGGCGCCCCAGCTGATCGCCGAATTGACGATGATGTCGCCCGCGCCTTCGCTGGCCACGCCCGGTCCAGAGGGCGCGCCGCTGAGATAGGTCTCGAGCGTGACGTTGGTGGTGGCGAGGTTCGACTGGATGGTCGAGGCCGCGGCGGCGTCGATCGTCAGGTCGGTGGGGTCGACCAGCCAGGTGCCGGTGGCGCCGTGCGCCGCGCGGGTGTCGACGCGCAGGCCGGTGAAGTCGACGTAATTGCCCGACGTCTCGATGAAGCCGCCATTGCCGGTGGCGCCCGTCGCCCGGGCCGACAGTTCGCCGTTGGCGCGGGTGTTGGCGCCCATCACCATGATCGAGCCCGCGTCGCCGGCGTCGGAATCGACGCTGATCTTGCCGCCCAGCACGATGTCGCCGTTGCGGCCGGTCACGCTGCCGCTGCTCAGGCCGTCCAGATTGACGGTGTTGCGCGTCGCCTCGTAGCCCGACTGGGCCGAGACCAGGGCGCTGGAGCCATCAGCCGCCAGGGCCGACTGTTCCGGCAGGGCCACCTGCAGGAAGCCGCCGCCGTTGAGGTCGAGCGTGGCGTGGGTGACTGCCCCGATCACCACCTTGCCCGCCGGCGCCATGATCAGGCCGCTGCTGGAGACGCTGCCGCCCAGCAGGCCCACGACGCCGCCGGCGCCGACGGTGATCGACCCCCGGTGGTCGATGGTCCCGCCCGCACCGGTGAAGCGGCCGGCGCCCGCCATGAACTCGTCATTGGAGATGTCCAGCGTCGACGCCACGAAGCCGCGTCCGGCGTTGATCACGCCGCTCTGGGTGATCTGGATGCCGTTGGGATTGATCAAATAGACGCTGCCGTTGGCGGTGATCTGGCCGGCGATGGTCGAGCCGGTCGTGCCGGTCACGCGGTTCAGGGTCGCGCCGTCGGCGTTGGGCGTCACGAAGGTCAGGCTGGCGCCCTGGCCGACGTTGAAGCTGGCCCAGTCGATCACCGCCTTCTGGCTGGTCTGGGTGATGGTCTGGGCGCCGCCCGACTGGCCGCCGATGGTGGCCGATCCGGCGACCACCGAGCCGCCGGTGGGCAGGGCGTCCCGCGCCGCCGCCTGGCCGGCCATCGCGGCCAGGGTCAGGGTCAGGCTGGTCGTGGCGATCAGGCGAAGCTTGTTGGCGATAAGCATGGTCAGGCTCCCCCTCAGAACGCGACGTTGACGCTGGCCGTGAGGCGCGTCTGGTTTTTGGCGAACAGGTTGCTGTTGGCGTGCGCCAGCTCGGCGCTCAGATTGACGCGCTGCGCCAGTGCGGCGCGGGCGCCGCCGCCCACCGACCAGCCGTCGGGCCGCGGCTTCTCGACGACGGTCGGTTTTTCCAGCCAGCCCCGGCCAGCCGCGGCGAACAGGTAGGGACGAACCGTGACCTTGCCGCCAATGGGCGCGAGGGCGGCCAGTTCGGCGCGAGCGGTCAGGCCGCTATCGACATTGATCGAGCCGGCGTCGAAGCCGGAGACGCCTTCGCCCCCGTCCAGCGAGAACTGCATGGCGCTGGGCAGGGCGCCGCCGAAGCCGGTCTGGCCGCGCAGCACCAGCCGCGCGGAGAACGGACCGCCCAGGGTCCGGTCGATGCTGGCGGTGGCCGAAAGCTTGGTGAAGTCGGGCTTGGAGCCCTGGCGCGACAGCGGCGTGCCTGAGACCCTCGCGTCAGCGGGCGTGCGCGCGCCCAGGCCCGAAATGCCCTGGTTGAAGTCGATGCGCGACGAGACCGTGGTGGCCGCGCCGATCGCCTTGCCGCCTTCGAGACCCAGGGTAAAGCTGCGCAGGGCGTCCTTGCTGAGATCGACGCCGAAGCCGCGGGCGGCCTGGCTTTCGTTGGTCCACTCGAACCCGCCCGACACCGACAGCATCTCGCGCCGGCTCAGGATCAGCGGATAGGACAGCTTGGCCACGACGCGGTCGAACTGGCCCTCCACCGGCAGCACGCCGCGCGGCGCGATCGGATTGGTGTCGGCGTGCAGGTACTCGAGCTGGGCCGTCACCCCGTCGAAGCCCAGCGGCGCGATCAGGCCGAGGCCCACGATGCGGCGATAGGGATGTCCGCCCGACAGGACCAGGTCGGTGGCCGAGGCGCCGAAGGCATAGAACTGCTCGCCCGCCCCGAACACCGAGTTGGCCGTCAGCCGCGCCTCGAGGTTCCAGTCGTCATAGGCGCTCGACAGGCTGTTGTCGGCGCCCAGGCCGGCGGCGACGGCGTCGTGCTCGACCTGCAGCACCAGCCGCGCCCCGCCGACAAGCTCGCCGGGGACCAGGGTCGTCCGCAGGCTCACGCCGGGAACGCGCGCGGCCAGCAGCACCTGGCGCTCGATCTGCGGCAGGCTCAGGCCCGGCCTGTTGATCAGCTTGACCAGCCGGTCGCGGATCGGCCCGCGCACCTTGGCCGGCACGCGGCTGTCGTCGATGCTCTCGATGAAGCCCTCGACCACGACGATGCGCAGGGTCGCGCCGTCCTTGAGCGACTGCGGCGGCAGGGTGGCGCGGGTCAGGATGCGCCCGTCCTTGGCGTAGAGCGCCTCGATCTTGGCGGCGACTTCGTAGAGGGCGGCGACGGTGACGGTGCGGCCTTCGACCGGCCGGGTCAGCGCGGCGACGGCTTCGGCGCGATCCGGCGCGACGCCTTCGACCACCACGCGCTCGACCCGCACCGACAGCGCCTCGGCGCCCGCCGGGGCGGCCGTCAGGCGCGTGGCCGGCAAGGCGATCTCGCCCTGGGTCTCCTGGACGGTGGGAGCGATGGTTTGAGGAAGGGTCCGGCTGGGCGCGGTCTGCGCGAAGCTTGCCGAGGACCAGATCAGAGCCACAACCGAGCTCGACGCGACGACCAGAGCGCGCGTCGCACCCCGTGATACTGCAAAACTCATACTATACGCCCCACCTAGTACACGGGCGCCGTCTTAGGTAACCCCACATTTAAGATGGGTTAATTGATTTCAGATTTGCACCAAAACCCCACCAATGTTCACTTCGTGCAAATGATCGCTTACAGATTTCAAGCCGATTACAAGCCGACAACAAGCACTCATAACAATGATTTTTCACTCGCAGACGTTTCCCAAATTGGGAAGACGTAGCCTCTACATCGCCCAAGGCTGAAACCTCGCCAAGGCGGCGCCCCAACGGGGGTTAAAGCGACCTCTCCACTCGACATCAACATCTGCGGATCGCGGGGCCAACTTGCTCCGGGCGCTGGCGGCAAGCCGGCGGGGCGATTGCAGGCAAGAAGACGACCTCATTGACGATTTCCGGTTGGGAGAAGGCGTTCCGGATTCGTCTTGCCCATGCGTGCGGATGCGAAGCGATCGCGAAGTCCTCGCGCACTGTTGTCGCTTCGGAGCCCCCAATGAACGCCCATGTCACGATCTCCGAACCGTCTCGCGCCAAGCGGCTCAAGGCCTTGACCAACACTGCCCACGAGCAGTTGGACAGCCGGATCATGTCGCTGGAGCCGTTCGCCGACCGCGAGCGTTTCGGCCGCTTCCTGCGCGCCCAATACGGGTTCCATCGCGAGATCGACGCGCTCTACACCCGCCCGGAGCTGATCGCCCTAGCTCCAGACCTGCCTGAGCGCCGCCGGCTGGACCTCATCGCTCAGGACATCCGCGACCTCGGCCAGGTCGTTCCAGTCGCGGACGCTGCGCCGGCGTTCCAGGACAGCGAAACCGATCTGGCTGCCGCCTTCGGCTGGCTCTACGTGGCGGAAGGCTCCAACCTCGGGGCGGCCTTTCTGCTGAAAGCAGCGGCCGCTCTAGGCCTGGACGAGACCTTCGGCGCTCGCCATCTGGCCGCCGCTCCCGAAGGGCGAGGCCGTCACTGGCGCACCTTCGTCGCCGTCCTCGACGGCCTGCCCTTCGGCGACGCCGAGGACGAGCGCGCCGTGCAAGGCGCCGCGGCCGCTTTTCGCCGGGTGCGTGGGCTGGTCGATGACGCTTTCGCCTGAGCCCGTGACCACGGCGCCCTCCCCTGCGCGTCCCCCCATCGCGCGCCGGGCCTGGCGGTTGCTGGGCTTGGCCTGCGTGGCCCTGGGCTTCATCGGAGCAGTCGTCCCGCTGATGCCGACCACCGTGTTCCTGATCATGGCGGCTGGGTGCTTCGCCCGCTCATCGCCGAGACTGGAGGCCTGGCTGCTGGACCATCCGCGCTTTGGCCCGACGCTGCGCGCCTGGCGGCGGGATCGCGCGATCCCGCCGTCGGCCAAGCTGATGGCCTGTTCCGGCATGGCCGCCGGCCTGGCGATCTTCTGGTGGGGCGCCCACCCCAAGTGGCCCCTGCTGCTGGTCGTGGCTGGGGCCATCGGCCTCTGCGCCGCCTATGTCGTCTCGCGTCCATCGCGGGGCGCCCAAGAGTGAAGCCGAACGATCTGGCCTGGCGGGACGCACCGCCGCCCTGGACGCCGACAGTCCGTGCTCCGGCCGCTCCTGACCCGCGCCCCCGTCGACGCGGTTCGCGCGCGGTTGTCGGCATGACAGTCTCGATCGGCCTGCATGCGCTCCTGCTCGGCGCCCTGCTCTTTCGAGGCTTCCAGACGGCCTTCGTGGTCCCGCCGCCGGTCGCGCCGATGGTGGTCGAGCTGGAGACGGCTTCGCCGCCGGTTCCGGCGCGAGAGGTTCCGCCCGGCCCGGAACAGGTCGAGCGCCAGGCCGCCCGCCCCACGCCACCGGAACCTCCGCCGGTGAAGTCCTCACCCAACGCGCCCGAACCTGTATTCTTCACGCCGCCACGACCGACCGCGCCGACCGATCCAGGGCCTGCCGCGCCCGAAACCACCGCACCTCCCGTGCAGCCGGCGCCCGCTGCTCCGCGCCCCCCCAGCAACGCCGTCGCCACCGGGGAGGGCCAGGTACTGGCCGCGCTGGAACGCAAGCGACGCTATCCGCCGGCCGCCCAATTACTCCGGCAGCAGGGCGTCGCCTATGTCCGCTTCCGCATGGACCGAGGCGGCAACGTGCTCTGGACCCGGCTGGAACGGTCGTCCGGCTTCGCCGAGCTCGACCGCGCCGCCGTCGAGACGCCCAAGCGCGCCCAGCCCCTGCCGGCCATCCCCGCCGATCGCCCCGACCAAATGGAGCTGGTGGTTCCGGTGGAATTCTTCATCGGCGCGCCTTGAAGGACGCGACGACGGCGCCTCGCCGCGCAGGACCGAAACCAACGACCGTATTGAGAATGATTCTCAATCACTCTAACAAGACACTCCACAGCGATTCACCCTCGGGTCATGCCTTCCCTCCCCCAATCCCTCACGGCCCTGCTCGTCTCGGAGCACGCGGTCCTGCTGCGGCGCACGACACGCATCGTCGGGAGCCTGCCGGCGGCCGAAGACGTGCTGCAGCGGCTCTGGCTGAAGGTGCAGGAGATCGAGGATGTCGCCGTCCGCAATCCCAGAGCCTATCTGTTCCGGCTGGCCTCCAACCTCGCCATCGACCACCGTCGGGCCGAAGCGACCCGGCAGCGCGTCCAGGCCAAGGCCGAGACCTATCTGTGGGGACCGGTCGGACCGGTTTCGGCCGAAACCGGCATGATCGACCGCCAGGCCCTGTCGCGCGTGCTCGACGCTCTGGACGCCCTGCCTGACCCCGGCAGGACGATGTTTCGGCTCAACCGCTTCGAGGACAAGCGCATCATCGATATCGCCGCGATCTACGGCGTCTCGACCACGACCGTGGAAAACCATCTTCGCCGCGCCCTGGCCGCCTTGCGGATCGCGCGCGAGGACGGATGACGAACATCGCTGCCCGCCTTGGGTCCACGCCCACCGCAAACGTCTAAGATGAGAGTCCACCTCTGCAACGAGAAGCTTCCATGGCCGGCGGCAACACGCCTCCCTCCAGCGCGGTCGAGCGGTCCGAATACTGGATCGTGCGCCTGGCCTCCGGGTCGATGACCGCCGAGGAAATGACGCGCTTCGAGGACTGGCTGGCCGCGAGCGACGAAAACCGCTCGGCGTTCGAGAGCACCCGCGCCCTATGGCGCAGCCTGGAGAACCGCAAAGACCGCGTGGTGGCGTTGCGTCGCAAGCGCCCCATCGCCGCCCCGGCCGCCTGGGGCTCGGCCGTCGCCGCCTGCCTCGCCCTGGCTTTCCTCGCTCCGTTGGCGGCGCCACGATTGCTCGCCACCGACGCCACATCGGTCGGCGAGGTGCGCGGCCTGGACCTGCCGGACGGCACCCGCGCGGTCCTGGACAGCGGCAGCGCCATCGCCGTGCGCTATGACAGGGACGAAAGGCGCATCGATCTGCTGCGCGGGCGGATCTGGATCGAGGTGCGCCACGGCGACGCCCGCCCCCTCCGGGTCGCGACGGCCGGCGGCGTCGTGGAAGACATAGGCACGGCCTTCGAGGTCGCTCGCGATGGCGGAACCGCCGAGGTCGCGGTCACCGAAGGCGTGGTCAGGGTGCAGGCGAAGGGCGGCGAACGCGAGCTGATGCTGCACCGCCGACAGCGGGCGCACTATGGGTCGGACGGCGGCCTGCGGCGCCTACGCGACCAGGACGAGGAGGCCATCGCCGCCTGGCGGCGGGGCTACATCGTCGTCGAGGAGGAAGCCTTGGCGGACGCGGTGAAAACCTTGGCGCGCTATCGCTCGGCTCCAGTCTGGGTGCAGCCCGGCGCGGCCGGCCGCACGCCCGTCAACGGTATCTTCCTGACCGAGGCGCCGGACGACGCCTTGAAGGTGCTGGCCGACATGGCCGGGCTGCGCTTGATCCGTCTTCCCGGCGGCGCGGTGGTCCTGGCGAAATAATTCGCATCCTGCCGTTGGGTAAGGCGCGACGGCGAACGTCAAAGCGACTGAATGCGAATGCGGTGCAATCGCATAAAAATCGCCTCTACCGTCCGGAGCTTCCATGTTTTCTCGTTTGTCGCCCCGCCCTCTGCGGGCCTGCCTGCTCGCCACGGCCTCCATCCTGCTGGCCGCCCCGGCCGGCGCGGCCCTGGCCCAGGCCCCCACGGCGCAGCGCCAGGGCGCGCTCGAGTTCGACATCCCCGCCCAGCCCCTGCGCCGGAGCCTGCAGCGCTTCGCCGAGCAATCGCGCATCCAGGTCGGCTACGCCAAGGGCGTGCGCCCCGATGCTCGCGGCGCGGCGGTCAAGGGCGCCCATACGCCCGCCCAGGCCCTGAGCCAGCTGCTGGCCGGCACCGGCCTCGACTATCGCTTCACCTCCCCCACGACGGTGATCATAGACAGGGCCCCCGACGCGGCTGGAGCGGTGCAACTCGGCGCACTGAGGGTCGAGGGCGCGAACGGATCGGCCGGCGACGGCGCGAACGGCGGCGTCCAGGGGATCAACGCAGGCGATGAAGGCGCCGGCGGCGACGCCGTGCAGGAAGCCGCCGTCTACCGCGGCGCAGGCACCTCGGCCTACATCTCGCAGGAGAAGATCGAGCGATTTCGCGGCTCGTCCACCGGCGACTTCCTGAGCGGCGTTCCTGGCGTGCTCAACGCCGAGAACCGCAACTCCGGCGCTCTCGACGTCAATATCCGCGGCATGCAGGGCCAGGGCCGCGTGCCGGTGGTCATCGACGGCGCCATGCAGGAATCCACCGTCTATCGCGGCTATGCCGGCATGGCGGGCCGCACCTATCTCGACCCCGCCCTGATCGGCGGCGTGACGATCGAAAAAGGACCGACCGCTGCGGCCGACGGCGCCGGCGCCACGGGCGGCCTGCTGCGCGCCCGCACGCTCGGCGCCGGCGACATCGTCGCGCCGGGCGGATCCTGGGGCCTGGTCGTGCGCGGCGGCCTCAGCGGCAACAACGGCAAGCCCCCGACCAAGGTCACCGTCGGCGGCTCCGAGCCCGCCGTCCGCAAGTTCGACCGCCCCGACGCCTTCGACCTCGACGGCCGCAACGCCTCGATCGCCGGGGCCTATCGCACCGAGCGCTATGACCTGGTGGCCGCCTACGCCACCCGCAAGAACGGCAACTACTATTCGGGCTCGCAGGGCATTTCGCCCGACGCCTGGAAAGGCGGCGCCAACCGGTTCAGCTACGAGGAACAGGTGATCAACTCGTCGCAGGACAACACCTCGTACCTGCTCCGCGGCGTATTCCGGCCCACTAGCGCCCACACCATCGACCTCTCGTACATGCGCTACGAGACCAAGTTCGGCGAGATGAAACCCTCGCAGCTGATGTACGGCGACACGCCTTACCAGACGAACTCCGACGTCAAGGTCGACACCTACACCGCCCGTTACCGCTACAAGCCCGAAGGCAATCTGGTCGATTTCCGCGCCGACCTCTGGGCCTCGCGCGTCGACAGCTTCGTGATCGACCCCGTGCGCTTCGATTTCGGCGGCGGCGAGATCTACAATTCCGACAAGTTCGCCGACACGCTGTCCAACCGCCGCGGCCTGACCGTGTCGAACACCTCGCGGTTCTCGGGAACCGCTGGCGCCCTCGCGCTGGCCTATGGCGGCGCCTACGACTTCGAGAAATTCGGCAAGTCCAAGGATTGGGACGAGCTGAACGAGCGCTATCCGGGGGCCGCCTGGGATACGACGCTCGACGGCTGGCGCCGGCAATACAGCGCCTTCGTCAGCGCCGAATACAAGCCCGCTCCCTGGGCGACCTTCACGGCGGCGACTCGCTACGTCGAGACCGTCGTCCAGGACCACAAGACCGGCGTCAGCTGGGTGCAGGGCGGCCTGCAGAACCGCGACAAGGCCTCGGGCTGGGCGCCGATCATCTCGGTCGTCGTCGAGCCGATCGCCGGCCTTCAGACCTACGCCCGCTATGCCGAGGCGTTCCGCGCGCCCAGCCCATTCGAGGGAACCGAGGGCTTCTCCGGTTCGACCAACCCCTACAGCAGCTTGCGCCCCGAGCACGCCCACAACACCGAAGTCGGCGTGAACTACCAGCGCCTGGGCCTGTTCACGGGCGACGACCTGCTGCAGGTCAAGGCCGGCTGGTTCCGCAACGACGTCACCGACTACATCACGCTGGGCAGCGAGACGCTGACCGCGCCGAACGGCAACTACACCGACATCCTGGTGCGCACGAACATCCCGCGCGTCACCACCCAGGGCGTGGAACTGTCGGCGCGCTACGACATGGGCCTGGCCTATGTGGAGCTGGCCGGCACGGAATATACCGAGGTCACCAGCTGCTATCGCCAGGTGCCGACCCAGGCCGTGCGCTGCTACGACGGCATGCCCCAGACCAGCCAGTCCTGGTTCGTCAACCACGTGCCGCCCAAGCGCACCATGTCGGCGACTGTCGGCACGCGCCTGATGGACGAGAACCTGCAGCTGGGCGCCCGCTATGTGAAGGTCGAGCGTCAGCCAGCCTATGAGACCGTCGATCTGTTCGGCAGCTACCACTTCAGCGACAAGGCGACCTTCACGCTCACCGTCGACAACGTCTTCGACCGTTACTACGTCGACGCCCTGACCCTGGGCGAAGGCGCAGGCATCCTGCCCGCGCCGGGCCGCACGGTGCGCATCGGCCTCGTCAGCCGCTTCGGCGACGGCGAGCGCCCCGCCCCATCCTCGGCCCTCGACCGCGTGCGGGGCTACGCCTCCGGCGCCCTGGCCCAATCACCCCTGCAGGACTTCGACGGCGACTGGAGCGGCTTCTACGCCGGCGCCGACTGGGGCTGGAAGTTCATGCGCGCCAAGGGGAACACCCGCACCGGCGACGGTTCGGCCAGCGCCGTGGCGTCGACCGAGCGCACCGACCGCCAGGTCGAAACCCCGCTCGCAGGGCTTCACTTCGGCTACAACCGCCAGCTTTCGTCCGGCCTGGTGGTCGGCGTCGAGGTCGAAGGCGAACTCACGCGCGGCCGGGGCAAGAAGGGCTTCGTCTCCACCGAGCTGGACACCGGCCGCTATGTCGCCGCCGAAGTGCTGCAGGCCGAATACGCCTACCGCTACGACGGCGGCGGTTCGGCGCGGCTGCGCGTCGGCCAGGCCGTGGGCCGGGCGCTGTATTACGGCACGGGCGGTCTTGGCCTGATCCGCGAGGAGCAGACCCGCACCCAGTTCCGCTCGACCTCGGCCAGCGCGGCCTATCCGTTCGGCTTCAGCACCCGCCCTTACTTCACCGAGAAAGATGACAAGACCCGCGCGGGCCTCGTCCTCGGCGGCGGCGCCGAACTGGCGTTCAGCAACCGTGTCTCGCTGCGCGGCGAATACCTGTACGGCTACTATCCGAGCACGAGCTTCCGCTTCGACCGCGCCAGCCAGAACGTCAACCGCAGCTACACCAGCGGCGGCGTAACCACGCCGGGCGGCGTCGACGTCGCGGTCGGCCGAGACGCCAAGAACAGGCTGGAGACCCACAGCCTGCGCCTCGGCCTGAACTACAGCTTCTGACCTAGACCTGACGATGCGGGGTCGAGCCAACGCTCGACCCAGTTGGGTCCCAGCGCACGAGGACGATCAAGCTCGACTGAGCGTTTCGGACACGTCCTCAAGCAACGGACAACCGCCGAGGCTCCACGACGTGGCGCGGAATACTCGTTGGCTGGCGATCGGCGCAGCCGCCTGCGTCCATGACAGACGGAGGGAAACGATATTATGAAAAATCAGACACTTACGCGCCAGCCCGCTGCGAAGCCTCTGAAGGCTTCATGGCGCGAGAAAGCATTGAGCCATCGATTTCGCGAATAAAGATCCGCCAAAGAGACCGCTGGCGCGCCCTGCAGGATTCGAACCTGCGACCGTTCGCTTAGAAGGCGAATGCTCTATCCAACTGAGCTAAGGGCGCGCTCGCCGGCCCAGCTTTCCGGACCCTTAGTGGGTCCAGGGCTGCTTGCGGTTGGTGGCGAAGTTGTCGGCGTAGGCCTTGATGATCCGCTTGGGAACCTTCGGCTCGAACAGCTGGAACGAAATCTCGTGGCGCTGGGCGTAGGCGATGGCTTCGTCGCGGGTTTCGAAGGTCAGGCGGACCTGGCCGTTCATGTCGCTGGACTGGGTCCAGCCCATCAGCGGATCGGGCTTGCGGGCCGAGGCCGGTTCGAACTCCAGCACCCAGTCCTTGGTCTTGGCCTTGCCCGACTGCATGGCGTTCTTGGCGGGACGATAGATGCGGGCGAGCATAGGCCTCTCCAAACGGCTTTGCAGGTGGTCGGAGCGGCAGGATTTGAACCTGCGACCCTCTGCTCCCAAAACAGATGCGCTACCAGGCTGCGCTACGCTCCGGACACCAGCAAGGGCTTGCTCCTACTCGGCTTTGGGGGCGAAACGCAAGCCTGTGCGGGCGGGTTTTTCGACGCGGCTCACCCCTTGGGGAAGATCCGGTGGCGCACGCGGTCGCCGGGCAGCACGCCCAACTGCCCCGCCCGGCCGCCGGCGATCTCCAGCACGCCGAGCACGGGGCCGCCCGACGGCAGCGGCGTCTCGTCGAGCGGGCGCGCGTTGCGGACCATCGACAGGACCTTTCCGTCCGGGCCGATATAGAGGATGTCGAGCGAGATCAGGGTGTTCTTCATCCAGAAGGCCGCGCGCTGCGGCTTCTTGTAGACGAACAGCATGCCGCGATCCGGCGCCAGAACCTTACGGAACATCAGTCCCTTGCGCTGCTCGGCCTCGGTGGCGGCGATCTCGACCTGGAACCGGGCGACGCCGCGCCCGGTGACGACCTCCAGCGGCTCCAGGCGCGGAGCCGCGGCCACCGCCCGGCCCGCGACGCCGAGGGCCAGTGGAGCGCCCGCCAGGAGCCGTAGGGCGTCACGCCGCCGCAGATCGTCGAAAAGGGCCAAGAACGCCTCGCCAGGACCGTGGAACCGGCAAGAACCCTACCCGCCCCTCGCCAGCCGGAAAAGCCGCCCGCTATCAGGCGGCCGTGATCTCGGCGACCACGAGGCCCTTTGGCCCCTGGGCGAAGCGAACCATCACGTCGTCGCCCGGCTGGAGATCCTCGAGCCCGCCGCGACGCAGGGTCTCGATATGTACGAAGATGTCGCCGGGGGCCTCGTCGCGGACGACGAAGCCGTAGCCCTTGGTGCGGTTGAACCACTTGACCTTGGCCCGCTCGGGCGGACCGGCCGGCGTCAGCGACTGGCGCGCCGCGCTGCCGAAGGCGCGCGGGCCGTCACGCCGGGGCGCGGCCTCGTCAAAGGTCCGGCGGGGGCGCTCCAGCGGCGACGGCGCAGAAGTCTCGTCGAGGTCGACGACCTCGCTGACCTGCCAGCCCTTGGGCCGCTTGACCACGTCGCAGACGATGACCGAGCCCTCGAGCGCCGACTCGCGACCACAATTACGCAGGGAGGTGACGTGGAGCAGGACGTCCTTCAGGCCCGTCTGGCCGGGATCGTCCGGAACGATGAAGCCGTAGCCCTTGCCGACGTCGAACCATTTCACGCGGCCGCTGATACGCACGAGGTCTTCGTGCGCGCCCGATGCATCCAAGTCGTAACCAGACATTCCGCCCCTCTGGCTCGCCCAAACAGCCCAAAGGAGCGAGCACCACAAGAATAACAGTGTTCTCGGGGAGGGATGGCCGTCAATGGCCAAATGATGCGGAGAGCGCGCAATACGAAAGGCGCGACGTTTAGTCGCGCCTTCTGTGTCGTATGGGAAACTCTGAACTCTGCGGTGGCAGTCCCTAGGGGAGTCGAACCCCTCTCTCCAGATTGAAAATCTGGCGTCCTAACCGATAGACGAAGGGACCACTAAGCTTCACAGAAGCAAGGTAATCCGCAGTAGTTCAAAGTAGACGCCTCGCGACTGGCAGTCCCTAGGGGAGTCGAACCCCTCTCTCCAGATTGAAAATCTGGCGTCCT
>NZ_JBMDIW010000035.1:0-54592 GCF_057808875.1 Caulobacter sp. FG7 | reverse complement strand
CCCCCCCCCCCCCCGCGCCGGCCGCCGCCAAGGCCGGCGAGCCCGAGATCGCCCGCCGCCCTGAACCGACGGCGCCGGCCGACAAGCCCAAGCCCTATCGCTCGGCCCGCGAGGCCGTGACTGCGGGAGCCGGCGCGACCGCCACTGCCGTGGCCACCGCGCCCCTGTTCGAAGAGATCGACGACGGTCCCGAGGCCGCCGATCCGCCGTGGTCGGACCCCGAAGCGCCGATCCAGGCCTGGGCCGACGACGGCGACACCACCGACGAGCCCGCCTATCTGCCGCCCGAGCGTCCCTACAAGCCGGTGTCCAAGGCCGCCCGCGACGCCAGGGGCGACCAGGACGAGCTGCCGTTCGACCTGGACGACGAGGACGATTACTGAGGCTCTCGCCCGGGTTGCATGGCGACGCTGCGTGAGGCACGCTCAAGTCTCTTGTGGAGACGCGCCATGATCCGCCTCGCCGCCCTCGCCTTGCCCCTGTTGATTGCCGCCCCTGCCATGGCCCAGACGCCGACGCCCTTGGCGCCGCAGAGGCTGGTGCTGAACCTGGCCGACCGCGATGGCGACGGCGTGGTCAGCCCGGTCGAGGCCGCCGAGCATCTGGCGTCCGGCGACGCCGCCGAACTGCCCGCCGCCGAGCCGTTGAGCCCGCCCCATCGGGGTCCCCGCCTCAGGCCCGGCAAAGCCAAGGCCGAGAAACCGGACGAGGCCGGCTTTCCCGGCCTGTCGATGAAGCGTCGCTTCGTCCCGGCCAGCGAGTTCGAACAGGCCCTGGAATATCGCTTCCTGGAAGAGCTGAAGGACCGCCGCAAGTAGCGGTAATCCCTTGCCGCGGGCCATCCCGCCTCGCGCACCAAAATTCCGCCCATTTTTTGCCGGCTGCGGCCATCCCGTAGTTGCGAGTCGATCTCAACGCGCCTAAGACCCCCGCCCTTATTGCGATTGATACGCACGAGCGTTGGTACGGGGCGAGTAGATGAAGCGAGCGATGATGACGACCGCGGCGATGGCCGTGGCCTTGGGCGCGGCCGGCCAGGCCTGGAGCCAGGACGAAAAGGCCGAGCGCCTGCCGAAAGTCAGCATCGAGGCCACCGCCGCCGCCCCGCCCGCCGCGGCCTACGAGGCCACCGATCCGGTCGACTCGGGCACCTCGAAGATCACCCGCCGCGCCATCGAGGACCGCTCGCCCGGCACAGGCGACGTCATCGAGACCCTGAAGATCCTGCCGTTCGCCAACTTCGACTCCGACCAGGGCCTGGCGACGCAGGAAAGCATCCAGGACATGCGCCCGGCCAAGGTGTCGATCTCGGGCGGCCAGTTCTACGACAACTACTTCTCGATCGACGGCGTGGGCGTGAACAGCCGCCTGGACGTGGTCGATATCGGCAACGCCCAGGACTACAACGAGGCCGCCGGCGGCAGCGCCCAGTCGATCTGGCTGGACAGCAACCTGCTGGAATCGGTGACCGTCCGCGACAGCAACGTCTCCGCCCGCTACGGCGGCTTCACCGGCGGCGTCGTGCAGATCGAGACCCGCCAGCCCGCCCACGTGTTCGGCGCCTCGATCACCGGCGGCTGCAGCAACGACAGCCTGACCTCGTTCAAGATCCCCGGCGTGGTCCGCGATGCGCTGAACGGCGTCGAGCCCGAGCCGCCGAACTACGAGAAGTGCCGGGTCAGCGGCTCGGTCGACCTGCCGATCAACGACAAGGTGCGCGTGCTGCTGGCCGGCGGCCGCCAGCAGACCGACATGACCTACTACCGGCACGCCAACTACGGCGGCACGCCGTTCGGCCTGAAGAGCCGCACCGACAACGCCATGGCCAAGGTCGAGGTCGACCTGGCGCCCGACCTGACCCTGCGCGGCCAACTCACCTACAGTCCCTATACGAGCGAGAACTCGGCCAACAATTCGCGCAACGCCGTGATGACCCAGAAGGGCGGCGGCGTGACCAGCAAGATCGAGCTGCTGGGCAAGCGCGGCGACGCCGACTGGTCGCTGACCGCCACCTACGCCAAGGCCCGCAGCGGCCGCGAGGCGCCGGGCACGCTGTTCACCTGGTCGTCGACCTCGGCCTACGCCAACTGGTGCTCGTCGACCAACTGCGTCGAGGGCAGCTTCGGCGACCTCGACCAGTGGCAGGAGGACATCGGCCTGCAGGCGCGCTGGAACCAGCCGCTGCTGGGCGGCGACGTGCGGCTGGGGTTCGACTACGGCCACGTGGAGGCCCGCAAGCGCCGCCCGGTAGACAACTACGCCTACCGCACCACCGTCGCCGACAGCCGCATCGTCTGCTCGCAAGGCGACCCGGCCTGCATCGCCGGCGACGCCGCCCTGACCGTCTACAGCCTCTACAAGGCCTATGACGCCTCGGCCGAGGTCGACACCGTCACCGCTTTCGCCGAGTACGAAGTCAGCCGCGGCCCGCTGACCGTGCGCGCCGGCGTGCGCTACGACCACGAAAGCCTGATCTCCAAGCACAACTTCGCCCCGCGCCTGTCGGTGGTCTACGAGATGCCGTGGGACGTCACCGCTACCGTCGGCGCCAACCGCTACTACTCGCGCGACTTCCTGGGCTACGCGATCAAGTCGCAGTACCCGGGCAACTACGTCTACAATCGCACGAGCTCGATCGTGAGCGGCCAGCGGGTGATGGGCGCCTGGACGCTGAGCTCGCACTCGGTGTCGGCGGGCCTGGCCGGCTCGGGCCTGGCCATCCCCTATTCGGACGAACTGACCTTTGCGCTCTCCAAGCCGCTGTTCGGCGGCGTTGCGCGCCTGAAGGGCGTGGCGCGCGAGACCCGCGACCAGTTCACGGCCGGCGTCGAGGAGGTGCAGAACTACGTCCGCGAGACCAACGGCCAGACCTACACCTACCGCACCACCTATCTGGGCAACGACGGCGAGACCTCGTACCGCGGCCTGTCGGCGGAATGGACCCGGGGCGTGGGCCGTCACACCTTCAGCCTGAACGGCTCGTGGTCGAAGACCGAGGACAACATGGGCGACAACACCCTTGTCGATCCTTCGGACGAGGCCGAGTACGGCGACGAGATGGTCTACTACAAGGGCGAGGTGCGCAGCCTGCTGGGCGTCATCGCCACCAACCAGCGCCTGAACTACGCGGCGCCGGGCCTCGCCAACGCCGACTGGAGCGCCGACTGGTGGAAGGGCCGCATCCGCACCAACCTCAACGCCCGCTGGCGTTCGGGCTACGACCAGATCGAGGAGACAGGCGCGACCCAGACCGTGGGCGGCGTGCGCTACGCGGTGTGGGACGTGATCCGTTACAAGGCCCAGACCACCTTCAACGCCAACGTCTCGGCCCTGGTGGCCAAGACGGCCTATGGCGAGGCCCGGCTCGACGTGCGGGTGACCAACCTGTTCGACACCCTGCCCCAGACGGTGACCGCCTCGTCGACCAGCCAGCCCTACCGCATGGGCCGGTCGTTCTGGGTGGGCATGAGCTACAAGTTCTAAGCCATGAAGCGCGCGGCGAATCTCCTTCTTCTGCTGGGAACGGCGGCGGCCCTGATCGGGCTGGCGCCGGCGCCCGACGCGACGGCCCTTCGCCGCGCCGCCTTCGCGGGCAAGCCCGACAGCTGGCCCGCTCCCACCCTGCTGCCGGGCGCCAGCTTCACGCCGTTCGGCGCCCTGCCCGCCCCCGCCGTCCCGGCCGACAATCCGCAGACGCCGGAGAAGGTCGCGCTGGGCCGCAAGCTGTTCGACGATCCCAAGCTGTCGGGCTCGGGCCAGATCGCCTGCGCCTCTTGCCATAATCCCGAACTGGCCTTCGGCGACGGGGTGAAGACCTCGTTCGGCCACGACCGCCAGCGCGGCCGCCGCAACGCCCCCACCTTGAGCGTCGTGGCCTGGCGCACGCCGCTGTTCTGGGACGGCCGCGCCGGCAGCCTGGAGACCCAGGCCCTGGGCCCCGTGGTCGACCACAAGGAGATGGCCGGCGACCCGCGCGAGATCGAACGGCGCCTGGCCGCCGATCCCGACTACCGCAAGGACTTCCAGGCGGTATTCGGCGCCCGTCGCCCGACGATGCAGGACGCCGCCAAGGCCCTGGCCGCCTACCAGCGCACCCTCAAGCCGCGCAGCAGCAAGTGGGACCGCGTGCTGTCGCTCGGCGGCCGCGTGCTCACCGACCAGGAACTCCAGGGGCTGGAGCTGTTCCAGGGCAAGGCCGGCTGCGTGAACTGCCACAACGGCCCGCTGCTGTCGGACGGCAAGTTCCACAACATCGGCCTCAGCTTCTACGGCCGCAAGCTGCAGGACCTGGGCCGCTACGAGGTCAGCGGCGACCCGGCCGACGTCGGCGCCTTCCTGACGCCGTCGCTGCGCGGGATCTCCAGGACCGGCCCCTACATGCACAACGGCATCTTCCCGACGCTGGAAGGCACGGTGAACTTCTACAACGAGGGCGGCGCACGCCCCCGGCCCAAGCCCGAGCAAGCGAGCGACCGTCTGTTCCCGACCACCACCCCGCTGCTGAAGCCGCTCGGCCTGACGCGCGAGGAGAAGGCGGCGCTGGTGGCGTTCTTGGAGACGCTGTAGGCGCGCTTCGCGCGCCCCCCTCCGGCCCTCCGGGCCACCTCCCCCAGAGGGGGGAGGATCTGATTGGCGCTATGGATGCTCCCCCTCTGGGGGAGCTGTCGCGGAGCGACTGAGGGGGATTGCCCCCTACCCCTTCACCGCGTACGCGATCGGCGTCTCGAAGCGGCGGCGGTTCCAGTCGGAGTCGCGCGGGGCCTTGGGGAACGGGGCGGCGGCGGACAGCAGGTCCATGGCGGCGGCGTCGAGCGCGCGGTCGCCGCTGCTCTCGACGATAACCGCCCGCGACATCCGGCCGAAGCGGTCGAGGGTGAAGGCCACGACGACGACGCCCTGGGTGCGGCGGCGCTTGAGCCCTTCTGGCATCACCTTGCGGGACTCGATCCAGGACAGCACCTGGGCCGCGTAGGGATCGTGGGCCTTGGCGGCCTCGCCGCGCACCTGCACCGGCGCGCCGCCGCCGGCCGGGGCCGAGGCGGCCGAAGCGGCGACCGCCACGGGCGTCGCCGTCGAGATCGAGCGGGTCTCGACCGGCTGGGGCGCGACCTGCGGGGCGGCCACCAGCGGATCGGGCGCGGGGATGGAAACCGGCCGGGGCCGGATCGGCGAGGCCATCCGCGCCTCATGAGGCACGGCCTGCTCGCGCCGCTCGTCCGACGCCTTGGACGGTGAAGGCTGCGGACTGGGGGTCATGGCCTCGAACAGCGAGGCCTCCATGGCCGGCGGCTCGGCCAAGCCCGGCATGGCGCGGACGAAGCCGACCAGCCCGACGATGACAGCCGCGTGCAGCCCGACCGACACGCCGGCGGCGAGGACCTTGCCCCCGCCCCGTCGGCCCGACCGGGGCCGCCTCATGCCTATGGATTGCGCGACACTCATAAGAATGCGTCGCATCTACAGGATGGACGGCCGTGGCACAATGTCCGGAAGGCTACCTATGCGGCCTTGAGCGTCTCGGGACGGACCTGCTGTGCGAAGGCGGAATAGAACGTCGTCAGCATCCGCTCGGCATAGGCCACGAGATTGCAGAACCCCTCCGCCCGGCGACGGATAGGCGAGTCGAAGAACGGCGTCAGGATCTGGGCCAGCATGGCGAAGACGATGGCGTCTACGCTGGTCGGCCGCTCGCCCATCATGAAGGCCTTGTCGCCGAGCATCTCAGAGAGCGCCGTCAGCGACCAGGAGGCCAGCTCGACGATCTCGTCGGGCGAATGCCGGCCGACGCCGACAGCCTTGAGGTTGGCCTCCACGGTGTCGAGCAGCCCCGCCTTCAGGTCCTGGCGCATGGCTTCGGGCGCGCCGTCGAACCAGCGGGCCGGCCCCTTCTCGAAATTGTCGAAATCGAAGAAGCGGAAATAGCAGTTGGCCCAGCCCAGCTGGTTCTCGACCATCCGCTCGATCGCCCAGGCCTGGGCGCGCTCGGCGCGGGAGAGGCCCGCATCGAGATCGACGCCATAGCTGCGCTCAAGATAGGCGCGGATGAAGGTGGAGTCGGCGACCCTGACGCCGTCGTCGTCGATCCAGGGCAGCTGGCCCTTGGGCGAGGTCTCCGGATGGGCCGGGACCTTCTGGTAGTCCAGGCCCGCCATCAGCAGGTGGATCTCGGTCTTGGTGACGTAGGGGCTTCCCTCAGGCAACCCATAGGCCGGGCCGGCGGCGTAGAGCGTGATCATCTCGAGGTCCCTCTCGTGCGGTCTTGCGATGGAGAGAGACTGCCGCCACCCTGCTGCCAGCATGCTGTCAGCAACGATCCGGCACAGTAAGACCCATGAGACGCGCTGAACGCCTATTCCAGATCATCCAGATCCTTCGCCGCAGCCGCGCACCGGTCACCGCCGACGCCATCGCGGCCGAACTGGAGACCTCCAAGCGCAGCGTCTATCGCGACATCGCCGCATTGGTCGGTCAGAGGGCGCCCATCCGCGGCGAGGCGGGCGTCGGCTATGTGCTGGAGGCCGGATACGACATGCCGCCCCTGATGCTGACGCCGGACGAGATCGAAGCCGCTGTGCTGGGCGCCCAATGGGTGGCTGGCCGTGGCGATCCCGCCCTGGCCACCGCCGCCCGCGACCTCATTGCAAAGATCGCCGCCGCCGTGCCCGACAACCTGCGCCCCTACGTGCTGGAGCCGGCCACCCGCGCCCCCGCCCCCTGGAACCCCGCGCCCGACGGCATCGACATGGCCCAGACCCGGGCCTGGATCCATGCCGGCCGCAAGATCCGCCTGGACTATCGCGACGAGAAGGGCGCGGTCAGCCAGCGGGTCGTCTGGCCGGTGACCGTCGGCTACATGGCCACCACGCGCATGCTGATCGCCTGGTGCGAACTGCGCGACGACTTCCGCAACTTCCGCACCGATCGGGTGGTGGCCGCCGAGTTCCTCGACGACCGCCACGGCCAGCGCCCCGCCGTGCTGCGCGCCCGCTGGCAGCGGCAGATGGAAGAGGAATGGGCCGCCTACGACGCGGCCAAGGCGGCCGGGGGGCTGCTTCCGCATGGTCCGGGCTAGGGCCGTAACTACGGACCAGACGCTCGCCAGGCGACTAAAGGATATTTCCGAACAGAAACAATATCCCTCGCAAATCCACGCCGCCCCCATCGCTTCTGCAAATGAGTTTGCGTTTGACTCGCAATTAAACCGCCGTTAGCTGCGACCCGTTCTTAAATAACGGGGGAATGCATGAAGTCGCGGTTGATGATGGCGAGCGCCGTCGGCGTTTGGGCGGTGCTGGCCGGCGCGGCGTGGGCCGAGGCCCCGGTCGCCACGGCGCCGGAAGCGCCGACGGAGGTCGACCAGGTGGTGGTCACCGGCGAGAAGACCAGCCGCAGCGTGCAGGACACTGTCACCAGCGTGGCCGTGACCACCGCCCGCACCATCGAGCGCGAGCAGATCCGCGACTTCTACGACGTGGTCGCCAGGACCGCGAACATGAGCGAGACCTACGGCAAGAGCGGCTTCACGATCCGGGGCGTGGCCAACAACAACGTCTCGGGCGGTGGCTCCGGGGGCCTGGCCACCGTCTATGTCGACGGCGCGGCGGTTCCCGAACGGGCCATGTACGGCGGCCCGCTGGACATGTGGGACGTGGGCCAGGTGGAAGTGTTCCGGGGTCCGCAGTCGACCCTGCAGGGCCGCAACGCCCTGGCCGGCGCGGTGATCGTTCGCACCACCGACCCGACCAACGACTGGAACTTCAAGGCCCGCGTAACCTCGGCCAGCGGCGACGACCGCTCGATCGCCCTGGCCGGCGGCGGCCCGATCGTGGCCGACCAACTGGCCTTCCGCCTGGCCTTCGAGGACCGGCAAAGCGACGGCTTCATCTACAACACCACGCGCAAGGTCGACGACGACGCCCTCGACACGCGCATGATCCGCGGCAAGCTGCTGCTGACGCCCGCCACGGCCGAAGGCTTCAAGGCCATCGCCACCATGAGCCACAACGAGCGCAAGTCGGGCTATATCTACACCTACAGCCGCACCGACACGCCGGACTACTACGACCACCGCGTCACCACGACCAACTCGCCCAACACCAGCGACATCACCACCGACATCGCCACCCTGGAGCTGGAACAGAAGCTGGGCGAGCGCTTCACCCTGTCGGGCGTGGCTTCGTGGAGCCAGGTGGATCTCATCCAGCGCTATGACGGCGACCTGGGGCCGCAGACCCTGTCCTACGGCGGCCAGAACGAGCGGATCGAGACGGCCAGCCAGGAAGTTCGCCTGAACTACGAGGGCGAGCGGCTCAGAGGCCTGGTCGGCCTGTTCCACGCCACCCGCGACGCCGATCGCAAGTCGGCCAGCCTGACCAACGTGGAGTTCCCGCGCGCCACCCTGGTCAGCGTGCTGACCTCGACCCTGATGGGCAGCGTGCCCGGCATCACCCAGCCCCAGGCCCTGGCCCAGGCGAACGCCTTCGCCAACCTCTACATCGCCGCCCTGCCCGTCATCCCTGTCGACTACACCTCGGACGCGCCGGAGCTGGTCGAGACCACCGCGCTCTTCGCCGACGGCAGCTTCGCCCTGACGCCCAAGCTCAGCGTGCTGGCCGGCTTCCGCTACGACCGCGAGAAGAACACCCAGAGCTCGGTGCAGACCGCGCGCTTCGCCGGCGTCTACCCCACCCCGGCGGCCTTCGGCGCCTATGCGCCCTATGTGGTGCTGGTGAACCAGTTCGTCGGCTCGATGGTCGCCCAGGCCGGCGCGCCCTCGCCCGAGACGACGCGCGAGTTCGAGGCCTTCCTGCCCAAGCTGGGCGCCAAGTACGCCTGGACCGACGACATCTCGACCAGCTTCGTGGTCCAGCGCGGCTACCGCTCGGGCGGCACGGCGATCAACACCGCCCGCGCCACCGTCGTGCCCTACGATCCCGAATACACCTGGAACTACGAGTTCTCGCTGCGCACCTACTGGCCGCAGTGGGGCCTGACCGCCAACGCCAACGCCTACTATGTCGACTGGACCGACCAGCAGGTGTCGCTGAACCTGGGCCTCAACCAGTACGACTACCAGGTCGAGAACGCCGGCAGCTCGCACCTCTACGGCTTCGAGTTGGAGCTGGCCCAGCGCGTCACGCCGAACGCCGGCTGGTGGGCGTCGCTCGGCCACACCAAGACCGAGTTCGACGAGTTCAACGTCCAGACCGGAACCGACACCCGCAACCTGTCGGGCTCGGAGTTCCCCTACGCCCCGCACTGGACCTTCGCCGTCGGCGGCGACTACCGCTGGAACAACGGCCTAGTGGCCAACCTCAACGCCAACTATCGCGCCAAGGCCTTCACCGAGGCCGGCGGTGCGCAGGACGGCCGCATCGCCGACGCCCGCACCCTGGTCAACGGCCGCTTCGGTTACGAGACGCGCGCCTGGGGCGCCTACGTGTTCGGCAAGAACCTGCTGAACGAGACCTACAGCCAATATAGCCGCCCCGACTTCGCCGTGGCCCTGCTGGGCGAGCCCCGCGTGCTGGGCGTCAGCCTGGAAGCGCGCTGGTGATCGGGCCCATGGTAGGATTGGGCGGTCTGGCTCTAGCCCCCCTGGCCCTGGGCGGCGCGCTGCTGCTGCGGCGCGCCTGGACCCACGCCGATGCGCGGCGGCCCTGGCTGATCGTCGGCGGCTGGGCGCTGCTGGCGCTGGCCATCGCGGTCTCCGTGCCGTTCCTGGGCGCGGCGCGGGGGCCCTCGATCGTGCTGGCGCTCGCCTCCACCGTCGCCCTGGCGCTGGTGGCCGCCGGGGTCGAGCTGCGCGAAGCCAAGCGCAAGGCGCCGCGCGAGCTGGCCCTGGAGCCGTCGGACCGTCGCCGGGTGGCCTGGCGCGGCTGGCTGCGCGGCTTTCTCGCAGGACCGCTGGGCGGGGCGGCGGCCATGGCGGTGGGCCTGGCAGTCGCCGTCTGCTTCCCGGCCGAGGTCAAGACCCGCCTGATCATCGGCGGCATGCTGGTGCCGTTCCTGTGGGCCGGCGGCATGGCCTGGACCCTGTCGGACGACAAGATCCTGCGCGCCCTGGCCGTGCTGGTCGGCGTCACCGTCGCCGGCTTCGGCGCCGTGTTCCTGAAGGGCTCCCTCTGATGCACGCCCCGCAACAAAAGTCGAAACCCGGCAAGCCGATCTGGCCGAAGATCCCTGCCCCCTTCGTGCGCGCCATGCTGGCCGGCCACTCGGCCCTGGGCCTGGCGTTCGCCGCCCTGATCTACCTCGTCTGCTTCTCGGGCGCGGTGGCGGTGTTCACCAACGAGTTCAATCGCTGGGAGCAGCCGACCGCCCCGGTGCTGCACAGCGTCACGCCCGCCGCCGTCGGCGCGGCCTTCGACGAGGTGCTGGCCAAGAACCCCAAGGCCCACGACCTCTTCATCCGCATGCCCGAGCCCGCCGTGCCGCGCCTGTCGGTGCACGGCGACGACGCCAAGGGCGGCGAGCACACCTGGTTCGCCGACGCTTCTGGAAAGATCGTCGCCGAGCAGCGCACCCCGTTCAGCGAATTCCAGGCCAAGCTTCACACCGCCCTGCATCTGCCGGGCAGCTGGGGCTTCTTCCTGGTCGGCCTGACGGGCGTTGCCTTGCTGTCGTCGCTGGTCTCGGGCGTGCTGTCGCATCCGCGGGTGTTCAAAGACGCCTTTGCCTTCCGCTGGGGCGGCTCCAAGCGCCTGCAGGAAGCCGACCTGCACAACCGCATCTCGGTGTGGGGCCTGCCCTTCCACGTGGTGGTGTCGCTGACCGGCGCCTTCCTGGGCCTTTCCGTCCTGATCGTCGGCGTGCTGGCCATGGTGGTGTTCGACGGGAACCGCGAAAAGGTCTTCGCCCTGTTCAGCGGCCCGGCCGTGGCCGACGACCCGCGCCCGGCCCCGGTGGTCGACGTCGCCAAGGGCCTTGCCGTTCTTCAGGCCAGGCATCCGGAAGCGGGCTTCAACTACATCTTCGTCGAGCATCCCGGCGAGACCGGCCAGCACATGAGCATCAACCGCGTCACGCCCGGCAAGCTGTCGCGCGGCGAGATGCTCATCGTCGACGGCAACGCCAAGGTGCTGGGCGAGGCCGGCTTCGAGAGCGGCAATGTCGGCATGGCCATCTATGCCAGCCTGACCCCGCTGCACTTCGGCTGGTTCGGCGGCTGGCCGGTGAAGGTGGCCTACTTCCTTCTGGGCCTGGGCCTGACGGCGGTGACGGCCAGCGGCGTGGCCATCTGGCTGGCCCGACGGCGCGACAAGGGCCGCCCGGCCCCGCGCTGGGAGCGGGTGTGGGTCGCCTTCTGCTGGAGCCAGCCGCTGGGCTATGGCGTCGCGGCCATGGTCGCCCTACTGGCGCCCGGCGCGCCGCCGGTGGCGGTGTGGGGCGGCGTCACCCTGCTGGCCAGCGCCAGCGCGTTCCTGTGGACGCCGCAGGTGATCTCGATCCGCCTGCGCCTGGCCTCGGCCGTCAGCCTCGTCCTGGTGGCCCTGGTCCATCTTGGCCTCAACACCGGCCGCTCGGTCGATCCGGTCGCCTGGATCATGGACGTGTCCCTGGTGCTGGGCGCGGCAGTCCTGGCAGCGTCGGTCAAGCTGACCAAGACGCCGGCCGCTGCCTGATCCCGTCGCCCCGGAACAACGAAGGCCCGCCGGCGACGGCGGGCCTTTTTCATTGGCTGTGAAAGCCCGTCCTTCAACGCTTGAGCGACGCGGCAAGACCGGCTAAGCACGACCTCCACGGTCGCTCGCGACCCGTGCGGGCGTAGTTCAGAGGTAGAACGTCAGCTTCCCAAGCTGAATGTCGGGGGTTCGATTCCCCCCGCCCGCTCCAATCTCCTCCCCATTCCGAAACGTTGACGCCCGCCCTTGCCGAGCGCACGCTGCGCGTCAAACAGACGTTCGTGAGGAGAACGCGATGGCCGACGGCGAGGATCATCCCCGCGCGCGCTTCCACGCCATGACCGAGGGCACCGCCGAGGACTGGGGCATCATCGCCCAGGCGGCCGGCGAGTACGGGCGCGAGCTGCCCGACCGGCTCATCAAGCATCTGCAACTGCTGCAAGGCGACTGCGGGGGCTTCGCGGTCGACCGGCTGGAACACAGCCTGCAGACCGCCACCCGGGCCCATCTGGCCGGCGAGGACGAGGAGTACGTCGTCTGCGCCCTGCTTCACGACATCGGCGACATCCTGGGTCCGCGCAACCACGCCGACATCGCCGCCGCCATCGTCCAGCCCTTCGTGTCGGAGGCCAACCACTGGATGGTGGCCAACCACGCGATCTTCCAGGGCTACTACTTCTTCCATCACCTGGGCCTGGACCGCGACATGCGCGAGGCCTTCAGGGGCCACCCGCATTTCGAGCGGACGGCCAAGTTCTGCCACCAGTACGACCAGCCGGCCTTCGATCCCGCCTACGAGACCCTGCCGCTGGCGGCGTTCGAGCCGATGCTCCGGCGCGTGATGAGCACGCCGAAGCGATCGATCTACCTGCGGGCCGCGGAGGCCTGAGCGCGCCCTACTGGACGCGCTCGACCTTGATGCCGCGCTTGCCCAGCAGGGTCTGGACGCTGTCGGGACCAACGAGGTGCCCCGCGCCCACGGCGACGAAGCTGACGCCCTTGCCATCGAGCTTGGTCTTCAGCTGATCGGCCCAGGCCGTGTTCCGACCGAGGATCAGGGTGCTGTAGAGCGGCTTATACTTGGTGCGCATCTCGGTGACGAACTGACCTTCGAGGGCATTCACGTCGCCGTCGGCCCAGGCCTTGACCATGGCGTCGAGCTTGGCCGGGCCTTCATCAACCTCGTCGAGCGTCGACTTCAGCAGCAGCACCTCGTCGGCGGCCGGCAGGTCGGCGAAGAAGCGGATCTGCTGCTCGGCGGTCTCGAGCTGACCGATGCTCTTGTCGTCGGCCTTGAGCTCGGCGGTCAGCACCTGCTCGACGCCCTTCTTGGGATCGAAACCGGCCTTGAGCATCGGGGCCATGGCCAGGGTGATGGCCGCCATCCACGGGCGGAAGGCGTCGAGGGCGGCCGACGGCATGCCCATCTCCTGACCGTAGGTCTTGGTCTTCTCCCAGTCGGCGGCGGCCAGCTTCTTCGACAGCGGCGTGGCCTGGTCGATGCCGTACTTCATGACCAGCGGCTGCATGACGGCCATGTCGTCGGCGCCAACCACTTCCAGCACCAGTTCGTCGGAGGACTTCAGGGCCGCGTCCAGCTTGGGCGAGCGCCACTGGGTCTCGGGGCGCAGCACGTGGACGGTGCCAAACAGATAGATGGTCGAGTCGTGATCCTGGATCTTCCACAGCGCCGGATCGGCCAGGGAGGGCGTGGCCGCGCCCAGGGCCAGCACGGAGACCATGCCGACGACGACGCGACGGGCGGCTTTGACGGACGAACGAAGCATGCGGATCCTCTTTAGGTGAAATCGGGTCGGAAACGGTTGGGGGGGTGAGCGGCTAGTCGACGAAGCCGCGTCGCCAGGCCACGATCATCGAGATCAGCAGATAGGCGATCATGTTGATGTTGACGGCGTCCCACAGCGTCAGCGGCGGCAGCAGGGCAAGCTTCTCGCCGGCGGCCCACAGGAACAGCAGCCCCTGCAGCAGGCCGTAGGATACGGCGGCGGTCTCGGCCATGGTCCGGCGCATCAGCTCGTCGCTGCGCACCCACAGGGTGATGTTGCCGGCCGTCTGCACCAGGAAGACCGCGATCAGGCCGGTCATCACCGCCGAGGCCAGCAACGGCGACAGCGGCACGAACAGGGCGCTGGCCAACGGCGGGGCGGCCAGCATGCCGGCGGCCAGCACCAGCACCCCGCCCTGCCCGGCGTAGAAGCTCGCCTGGGCGGGCGTGGCGGCCCTGGGCGCCTCGTCGCCGTTGATCCGCCGGCCCAGCGCCTTGCGGCTGAGGCTGACGGCCATGGTCACCAGGCCTACCGCGACGAGGAAGGCGGCCAGACCCAGCGAGACCACGTCGCTCGTCGAGAACTCCAGCCCGTGCCAGTAGCCCTGGCGCTTCAGCCACATCAGGGCGCGGCCGGCGAAGAAGCCGACCGGCGCGCCGACGGCCATCAGGATCAGCGCCCGGCGCGCCCGGGGCGACAGCTTCTGGGCGTTGGAAGCGACGCTCATCTCAGTCCTCGTCCTGGAAAATGGCTTCGATAGGCTGGCCGAACAGGCGGGCGATCTTGAAGGCCAGCGGCAGGCTGGGATCGTACTTGCCGGTCTCCAGCGCGTTGATGGTCTGGCGCGAGACGTCCAGCCGCTGGGCCAGGTCGGCCTGGCTCCAGTCGCGCTCGGCGCGCAGCACCTTGAGGCGGTTCTTCATCGAGGCCTCAGCGGTAGCGCCAGGACACCAGGCCCTGGGCGAGACCGAACACCACGGCGAAGACCGGCGCGACCACCCATAGCTGCAGATGCGGCGCCTTGCCGAAGGCCTCCAGAACGCCCCAGGCGGTGGCCAGCGACAAGGTCGCGCCCAGCGCCCACAGAAGGCTCTCGACCGTGATCCGCCGCAGCAGTTCGTCGGTCTCGCGCAAGACGTAGAGGCCAAGGCTGGCGAAGGCGGCGATCAGGGCGATCACCGGCGCCAGGGCTGCGGCGTAGCCGAGCGCGCCCTGCGTCAGCCCCGCCATGTGGAGCTGGACCGCCCCGAGCAGCAGGACGACATAGGCGGTCATCGCGCCCAGGAATCCGATCAGGAAGCCGCGCATCGCAGGACGCACCGGCTCGCCGCCATAGAGGCGCCGTGCGGTGGAGGCGAAGGCCGCGGCCGCGAAGGCCATGGCGACGGCGCCGACATAGGTGGGCCATTGGCCGCGCCCGAGCAGCAGCATCGCCATCGAGCCGCCGACGCCGACCACGCCGACGAGGACCAGGATGGCGGCCTTGGCCGGCGCCGGGCGGGCGCCCTTCAGAAAGGCGTTCATGGCGTTCCCTCCCCTAGCGCCGCTTCAGCCACCAGCCGACCCAGAACAGGCCGTAACCGACCAGTTGGAAGCCGCCGAGCAGGGCCATGCCGAACAGCACCGCCTCGGTGGTGGTCATGCCGGCCGGCAACGCGGCCTCCGTGGCGCCGGGCATGGCGTGGAGCAGAATGTAGGGCACGGCGGCCAGGGCCAGGCCCGTCGATCCGCCCCAGTACCAGGCCCACTTGTGGGCTTCACGCGCGGCCTCGTCGGCGGCGCTCCACCAGCGCGCGCAGAGCCACAGCACCAGGGCCATGACCCCGATGACCGACAACGCGATGGCGACCAGCGAAAAGACGGCGAACTCGGGCTTTCGCTTGCCCAGTTCGCCGATCAGGGAGGCCGCGACGCCGAGCACCAAGGCCGCGCCAAACGAATAGGCCACCGCGGCCACAAGCCGTCGTCGCGCCATTCCCTGTCCGGCCATGCCAAGTCCCCTCGTCAAAATGACAAGGAACATTGACATCAAGAAGCGGAGTCGTGTCAAGGACCCTGGACGGAATTCGCGTTTAGGCGGCGATGCGGCCGCTGCGCCAGTGCAGCGGCGCCGGGGCGGCGACGCCCAGGGCCTTGGCCAGCCAGTGGGCCTTGGGGTCGGCGTGGATCAGCCAGCCGTACTGCGAGAAGCGGTCGCCGTAGTCGTCCCAGCGGATCACCCGTCCGTCGGCGTCGAGGCGCCACACGGCCTTGTCGCAGCCGGGGATGCGCTCGGCGCGCTCCCAGGCGGCCACGCGCTGGCTGTGGGTCGAGAACGGGCCGGAAAAGAGGCGGTTCATGACGCTGGACTCCCGTCGACGCGGCGCGGATCCGGAAACCGAATCTGCGTGTAATCGCAATAACTGAACACTAGCCCTTGGTGACGATTAACGCAGCCAACACCATATGTAGTGCGACGCCATGCCGCGCGACAGCTTGAACACGTTCATCGACTTGCGCTTTGCGCGACTCAGGGCGGCGTAAGCGGTCGCCGCACGGCGTCCAGCGCCACATGCAGGTCGGCCCGCCTCGGAAGGTCGGCGGCACACCATGCGGTAAGGCGTTCGTAGTGGTCGAGGAAGCGTTCCAGGGCCGCGGGATCCAGCCCGCCCCGCGCACCGCGCGCGGCCAGATTCGCCTGCAGCTTGGCCTCCTGCTGGCGCCTCCAGGCGCGCACCGTGGCGAAGTCTGGCGCGGTCAGCACCGCCAGCCAGTCGATCCGGCCAAAGAGCGCGCGATAAGGGCCGTCCAGCGCCGCGTTGATGAAGCCGCGCCAGGCGCCGCCCTTGTCCTCGTTCTGCTCGAGAGCGTTGATGGGCGTGGCAAGCGCCTCGGCTTCCTGCGGCCGCGCGCCCAGGCACCAGCCCTCCAGCAGCACGACGTCGGCGGGACCGTCGAACACCGGCCAGGCCGCACGCGGCGCACGATCATCGGCGGCCTTGTCGAAGCGCGGCAGGGCGATCGCCCCCTGCCCCGCCAGAGCATCGAGCACAGACAGGCCAAGGGCGACGTCGTGCGTGCCCGGCGGCCCGCGCGTCGCCAGCAGCGGATGGACGTCGCGAGCCAGGGCCTGGCGCTCGGCACGGGTCAGGTACAGGTCGTCGAGCGACAGCACGGCGACCTTCAGGCCCTCGTCCTCCAGAAGCTTGGCGACCACCGCCGCCAGGGTCGACTTGCCCGCGCCCTGCGGCGCCGACAGACCGGCAATGAGGCCAGGCCGATCATGGGCCCGCGCCGCCGTCATCAACCGCTCGGCCAGAGGCCGGTGCAGGATGCGGAAGGTCTCGGCGAAGCCGGCGTCCAGGCGCTCGTCGCGCATGAAGTCGGACAGCCAGGCGGGATCGGGCGGGGTCATGCCTCGACCATGCACCGGTTCGGACGGTTACTGCACCCGCCTCACGCGATAGCCGCGCGCCTTCATCAGAGCCGGCAGGCCGTCTGGACCGGCCATGTGCAGCGCCCCGACCGTGACCAGCTCAACGCCCGAGCCGGCCATCTCGCGATCCAGCACCTGCGCCCAGGCCAGGTTGCGCCGTCTCAGAAGGGCCTCGTAGAGCTGCGGCCGGTCGCGACGCATGCCCTCGACCAGCACCGCGCCCAGGCGGTCGACATCGCCCTTCAGCCAGGCCTGTTGCAAATCCACGCCCCGGCGCGGCGGCGCGACCTGCTCGGCGGCGACGTCGTCGAGATACTGCACCTCGACCGTCTCGGGCAGGTCGGCGAACAGGCGCAACTGCTGCTCGAAGCTCTCGAAGGCCAGCACCGGCTTTTCGGCCCGCACGGCCTGGCGGGTGACGCTTGCGTCGGCGCCGTTCTCCACCGAGCCGCCGGCCTGCGCCATCGGCAGCACCGACAGCATCATCGCCGCCGCCCAGGGCCGCAGGCGGTCGACGCGGTCGAGGCTGGCGCCGCGGCTGTCGAGGGCCGCGCGCAGGCTGGCCACGGTGCGCGGCGGCAGCTTCTCGGTCAGGGAACGATCGAGATCGACGCCGTAGCGGTCGACCAGAGCCTTCACGGCGGCGGGATCGGCCTCGACGCGGGTCTCGAACCACAGCTTATCGGCGCGGGCATAGGCGCGGTCGAAGGCCGGGGTGCGCCAGCGCACGTCCGGCGACAGCACATGCATCGAGCCGAACAGGTAGATGCGGGAGTCGCCGTCGCTGACCTCCCACATGGCCGGAGCCGCGCGGGCGACGCCCGACAGACCCGCCAGCGCGACAATGGCCGCCGCCGCGCCCCTAACCCAAGCCAGAACCATACGCCGTCCCCGACAACAACACGGGACCGACGCTAGGCCAGAGCGGGTTAACCGGGCGAGCGCTAAGCGCCGCGGCCTAACGCCACGCCTTGAAGTGCTTCGAGAGCTTCAGGCCCTGACGCTGGTAGTGCGAACCGCCTTCGCCATAGAGGCGCGCGGGACGCTCGGTCAGGGGCTCGTAGACCAGGCGGGCGACGGTCTGGCCGTCTTCGAGCAGGAACGGCGTCTCGTGACTGCGGACCTCGAGCACGCCCTTGGAGCCGACGGCGCCGGCCTCTTCCGTGCCGAAGCCCGGATCGAAGAAGCCGGCATAGTGAACGCGGAACTCGCCGACCGACGGATCGATCGGGGTCATCTCGGCCGCTTCCATGACCGGGATCTCGACGTCGTCCTTGGAAGCGAGAATGTAGAACTCGCCCGGGTCGAGCAGCAGCTCGCCGTGGCGGGTTTCCAGCGGCTCCCAGAAGTCGCGCGGGTCGTGGCCGTCCTCGTGGTCCAGATCGACGACACCGGCGTGGCGACGGCCGCGGAAGCCGACAATGCCGGTGTCACCCGGGGTCAGGTCGACGCCGACGCTGCGGATGGCCAGCTTGACCGGGTCGCCGCGCTTGAGGCGCAGCTGGTTCAGGCGCGTGCCGGCGCGGACCAGCACCGAGAAGGTCTGCGGCGCGATCTCGATATAGAGCGGCCCCTCATAGCCAGCCTCGATGTCGTCGAAGGCCTTGGAGTGGTCGCTCAGCAGGCGGACGAAGACGTCGACCCGGCCGGTCGAGCTCTTGGGATTGCCGCGCGCGGCGACATTGGCCGGCAGGGACAGGCGCTCCTGGATCTCGGCGATGTAGACGCAGCCCTTCTCCAGCACCGCGCCCTTGCTCAGGTCCAGCTCGTGCATGGCCACGTCCTTGAGCCGGTCGGGCACGCGACGGGCGACGCCCGGCAGGAACGAGGCGCGCACGCGCCAGCAGCGCACGCCCAGGCGCAGGTCGAGGCTGGCCGGCTGGACCTGGTCACGGTCGAACGGGGTCTGCGAGGTGATCGCCTCCTGGGCGATCAGGGACTCGATGGTCTGGCAGGGCAGAATCCCTGCGGCGTGGGCGTCGGTCATCGCCGGCACACTCTCTAAAGCGCCGCCGCGAGGCAAGGGCGGTATCGGAAGCGCCGTGAAAATCTGAACGCCGTCAGCCCCGCCGGAGCAGTTCGTCGAGATGCAGGGCGCCGGCCATGGCCCCGTCCTCGTCGCGAAAGACCGGCGCCAGGCCCTGCGCGGCGGCGGCGTAGGCGGGATCCTCCAGCACGGTCCTCAGCGCCGCCGCCGCGCCGCCGCGCTCGTAACGCTTGGGGTGAAGCCTGCGGCCGACGCCCAGCCGCCTCGCTCGCCGGGCGTTGTCGTGCTGGTCGCCCAGGAACGGCGTCACCAGTTGGGGGCGTCCCGACCGCAGGGCCTGGGCGGTCGTGCCGATCCCGCCGTGATGGACGATGGCCGCGGCGCGGGGGAAGACCAGCGAATGGGGAGCGTAGGAGCCGACGAATACGTCGCCTCCCCCTGCGCCCGCCAACCGCCCGGCCTCCTCGGCGCCGGCCAGCAGCAGCGCCCGGCGACCGAACGCGCGCGCCGCATCGAGGCTGGCGCGATAGAAGTCGCCCGGCGCGTGCACCGCGAAACTCCCCAGCGAGAACACGATGGGCGCCGGCCCCGCGTCGAGAAAGGCCGCCAGCGCGGGATCCAGCGCGAGCCGCCCCCCGGCCTCGCTGTCGTAGGACGGAAAGCCGACGAGGGTCAGGCCGACCGGGTGGTCGGGCTGCACGGGCCCAAAGACAGGCGAGTAGAGGCCGAGCACCGGCGCGCCGTCGCCGTGGCCGCAATCGAACATGGCGTCGGCGCCGGCATGGGCGACGCCGAGCCTGCGGCCCAGATCCCGCACGGGCTTCAGCGAGGCGGCGATACGCCCGCGCACCAGCGCGCGGACAAGCCGGTTCCAGCCGATCGCGGCGGCCGAGCGCGGCGTGAAGACATAGGGCGCCGGCCCGGTCTCGGACGGATCGGTCGCCGACTGCATGAAGATCGGCGCCAGGGCCACGCGAACCAGCGGCAGGCCCAGCGCCCGGGCCGCCGGCGCCGCGCCGAAGACGATGTTGTGAGCCACGACCATGTCGGCCCCCAGCGCCGCCGCGCGGACATCCTCGTAGGTCTCCGACAGGAACGGCATCTGCAGGTCGCGCAGCAGGAAATCGGGGTCGCGGCTCATCCGCTCGAACACGTCGGCGATATCGAGACCCAGGCGCGCCTGGATCTGCCGGGTGCTGGGCCGCAGCGGGGCGAAAGCCAGGCCCTCGGCCTCGACCTTGGCGCGATGGTCCTCGTGGGTGGCCAGCAAAGGCGCGTGGCCAAGACCTTTCAGGGCGAGCGCCAGGGCCAGGAACGGATGCAGGTCGCCGAGCGAACCCGTCGTCGCCAGCACGATCCGTCGCCCCGCCGCCATCCTCGCCCCCGCGCGCCGCACCGCCGGATGGGAACCGCAACCGGCGCGCCAAGGCAAGGCTCGTCACCCCCGCCAGGCGACCTTTGCCGCCCCGGCGCTCGCCCCGTGCGCTCGGACCGTGACGAAGCAGTGAAAGATCGCCTATACCCACCGCGATTGCGTCGGCGGTAAGTTGCGGGCGCGGGCCTTTTCGTCGTCGGGAGTAAGCCGTGTCCGAAGATCCGAAGAACTGGGACGTCGCCACCAAGCTGATCCGTGGGGGGCTGGCCCGTTCGCCGTTCATGGAGACCGCCGAGGCGCTCTACCTGACCCAGGGCTTCACCTACGACAGCGCCGAGGGCGCCGATCGCCGATTCTCGGGCGAGGACCCGGGCTTCGTCTATTCGCGGTTCAACAATCCGACCGTGAAGATGTTCGAGGACCGCCTGGCCCTGCTGGAAGGCGCCGAGGTCTGCCGCGCCACCGCCACCGGCATGGCCGCCGTCCACTCGGCCCTGATGGGCCTGGTGCGTGCGGGCGACCACGTGGTGGCCGGCAACGCCCTCTTCGGCTCGTGCCGCTGGCTGATCGCCGAGTGGCTGCCGCGCTTCGGCGTCGAGACCACCTTCGTCGACGCCACCGACCTTTCGGCCTGGGAAGCGGCGATCAAGCCGAACACCAAGGCCGTTCTGATCGAGACGCCGTCCAACCCGGTGCTGGAGATCACCGACATCGCAGCGGTGTCGAAACTGGCCCACGCCGTCGGCGCCAAGGTCATCGTCGACAACGTGTTCGCCACCCCGATCTTCCAGCAGCCGCTGGCGCTGGGCGCCGACGTCGTCGTCTACTCGGCCACCAAGCACATCGACGGCCAGGGCCGGGTGCTGGGCGGGGCGATCCTGACCACCGAGGCCATCAACGAGGAATTCTACCGCGACAGCATGCGCCACACCGGCCCGTCGCTGTCGCCGTTCAACGCCTGGGTCATGCTCAAGGGCCTGGAGACGCTGGACCTGCGCGTGCGCCGCCAGACCGACACCGCCGCCGCCCTGGCCGACGTCATGGCCGAGCACAAGAAGGTGACCAAGGTCCTCTACCCGTTCCGCACCGACCACCCTGGCTACGAGGTGGCCAAGAAGCAGATGACTGGCGCCGGCACGGTGATCGCTCTGGACCTCGGTTCGCGCGAGGCGGCGTTCAAGTTCCTGAACGCGCTGGAGATCGTCGACATCTCCAACAACCTGGGCGACGCCAAGTCGATGGCCACCCACCCGCCGACCACCACGCACCGTTCGGTGCCTGAAGAGATGCGCCCGCTGCTGGGCGTCACCGAGGGCGGCGTGCGCCTGTCCGTCGGCCTCGAGAGCCTTGGCGACCTGACGCGAGACGTGACCCGTGCGCTCGACCAGGCGTGAGTCCAGCCCGCCGCTGAAGCGGATCCGTCGGCGTCGCGGCCCCGACACCGGCATCTATGAAGCCCGCACGCGCGACATCGTCGTGCGGGTCGCCCCCTGCTACCTGCCCGAGGAGTCGTCGCCCGAGCAGAGCCTCTACCTGTGGGCCTACACCGTCGAGATCGAGAACCACGGCGTCGAGACCGTTCACCTGGTCGCGCGCTGGTGGAAGGTCACCGACGCGATGAACCGCAGCAACGAGGTCGAGGGCTCGGGCGTGGTCGGCGAGCAGCCGGAACTGAGGCCGCGCGAGGCGTTCCGCTACGTCTCCAACTGCCCGCTGCCGACGGCCTCGGGCACCATGGTCGGCCGCTACCAGATGGTCACCGAGGCCGGCGAGGCGTTCGACGCGCACATCCCGGAGTTCTCGCTGCACCTGCCCGGCGCCTCGCGCCGGGTGAACTGACGGCAGGATCGCGTTTCCGAAAACGCAACCTTGAGATAGTACGTCATCGTTCGTGAACCCGGGGGGAGCCGAGCGATGACGTACTACACCATCCAGATCTGGAACCAGTCCCAGGCCGCCAAGAGCTACGTGCTCTTCCTGCGGGAGCCCGAGCTTATAGCCAACGGCGGCGCCTCGCAGGTCTACACCAACGCCTGGGCGACCTTTCCCGGCGTCACCAACGGCGGCTTCGACCGCATCACCTTCGACGAGACGGTCTACGCCTACTGGAGCCATCCGCCGGTGGGCGGCCAGATGCTCAGCGGCGGCGTGATGCAGGTCAGCCCCCAGACCCAGGATACGGTCGCCTTCAGCGGCGGCTCGCCGACCGGCTTCACCACGCTGACCAGCCCGGGCACGGCCCAGCAGGGGTCGTTCGCGATCGTCACGGGCTCGGACTTCACGCCGGCCAGCGGCTACGTGCTGGGCATGGCCCGCATCGCCGGCACGCCGATCCCCGTTCCCACGATGACCTTCCCCGCCCTGCCGAACATGATCAGCAACATCAGGCCGATACACACCTACTATGTCGCCGAAGGGGCCTATGCGCCGGGCGAGGTGATCGACGCGGCGCAGATCACCGCCAGCGCCGAAATCGACTTCACCGGCAGGCCCCAGACGACCGCCACGGTCATCCAGCAGCCCAACGGGACCTTCTCGGTCACCTACAGCTGACGGCTCTCCCGAACGGCGCCGTTGCCAAGTAACAATGTTACGCGTTTACTTCCCTCAGCGGCGCAAGACCGCGAACACTTAGGGAGGTTGCGGCGTGGCCGATTACGAGCTGACCCTCATCAACCAGAGCGACGACGTCCAGAACTCGACGGTCATGGTGTTTCAGAAGGCGCCCAGCAGGCCCGTGAGCCTGGCGCGGTCGATCCCGCCGGGCGGCTCATCGAAGATCAGCTTCAACAATCTGGAGCCGAACGCTCAGGCCTATCTGGTGCTGGGCGAACGGCCGCACCTGGACGGCGGCCAACCGCCGGCAGGCTCGGTGCGGCTGGACCTGGACCTGACGCACGAGTACGTCATCCGGCCGCCCGAGGGGCGGCACTAACCCCCTCCGGCCCTCCGGGCCACCTCCCCCAGCGGGGGAGGATTTATGCGGAATAGATGCTCCCCCTCTGGGGGAGCTGTCGCGGAGCGACTGAGGGGGCTTAAGCCTCGCCGTCGGGCTCGAGCGCGTAGACCCGCGAGCAATACTCGCAGGTCACGTGGATCTTGCCGTCCGGCTCGATCATCTCGGCCTTCTCTTCGGGCGAGAACGACTGAAGCACCACGCCGATCCGCTCTTCCGAGCAGCGGCAGAAGGCGCGCAGCGGCTTCTCGTCGATCAGGCGCACGCCGTCCTCGTTGAACAGGCGCCACAGCAGGGTGGTGGTCGGCACGGTCGGATCGATCAGTTCGTCCTCGCCCGTGGTCTCGAACAGCGCCTGGGCGTGGTTCCAGGCTTCCTTGGTCTCGCCGCGCGTCTCGTCGCCGGCGATGGTCTGGATCAGGATCCCGCCGGCCCGCCAGGTCATGCCCTCGCCGGTGTCGACCTGGCCGACGGCCAGGCGCACGCGGGTCGGGATCTGTTCCGACTGCATGAAATACTGCTCGGCGCACAAAGCGAGGCTCTCGCCCTCGATGGCCGTGACGCCCTGGTAGCGCTCCATGTCCGGCCCCTGGTCGAGGGTCATGATGAACACGCCGCCGCCCAGCAGGGTCTTGGCGCCCGGACGTGCGAAACCTTCCGAGACTGCCGCCACCTCGTCGGGGTCGAACCGGCAATAGCCGCGCAGGCCGCCGCTGGTGTCGTAGTCGACCACGACATAGCGCACCGGGCCGTCGCCCTGGGCCTGGACGATCAGCCGGCCCTCGAACTTCAGGCTCGAGCCGACCAGGGCGGCCAGCGCGCAGGCCTCGCCCAGCAGGTTGGCCACGGGCTCTGGATAGGAATGGCGGGTCAGCACCTCGTTGACCGCCTCGCCCAGCCGCACCACGCGGCCGCGCACGGGCAGGCCTTCGATCTGGAAGGCGGAAACGAGGTCGTCGGACAGGATCTGGGGGGCGGCGTCGGTCATGGGGCGGTTAGATAGGCGCTTTCCCAAAAAATGCGAGGGGGCGCCGCAAAACCCCCTCCGGCCCTCCGGGCCACCTCCCCCAGAGGGGGAGGATCTATTGGCGCAGGCGCGAAGATGCTCCCCCTCCGGGGCAGCTGTCGCGGAGCGACTGAGGGGGTCTTCCTTACTTCTTCGCCAGGTAATCCAGCGCCATGAACACCTCGGCCTTCACGCCTGTCTCCAGCACCGCCTCGTCGATGTCGAAGTAAGGCGAGTGGTTGGCCGGGGCGCCGGCGGCCGGCACGTCGGCCTTGCGGCCGCCCAGCTGGACGAACACCGCCGGGACCTTCTGGCCGTAGAGGGAAAAGTCCTCGGCGCCGGTGACCAGGGCGGCCTGGTCGTCGACCTTGCCGGGCGAGGCCTTTTCCAGCGAGGCCTTGACCCACTTCGACAGGGCCGCGTCGTTCCAGGTGACCGGATAGGGCTGGGTGAACACCGCCTCGGCCTTGGCGCCATAGCGGTCGCCGATGGCGGCCACGGCCTTCTGGGTCTTGGCGATCACCTCGGCTTTACGCTCGGGCGTGAAGGTGCGCAGCGTGCCGCTCATCACCAGGTCTTCGGGGATGATGTTGTTGCGCACCCCCATGTTGATGGTGGCGATGGTCAGCACCGTCGGCGAGGTCCCGACGTCGATCTGGCGGGCTGCGATCTGGTTCAGGGCCTGGACGATGTCGGCCGAGATGCTGGCCATGTCGATGCCGGCCCAGGGACGCGCGCCGTGGGTCTGCTTGCCCTTGACGGTGATCGTCAGGCGATCGGCGCCGGCGTAGAAGCCTTCGGGACGATAGTTCAAGGCGTGGGCGTCACCGGGACCGATATGGACGCCGAAGATGGCGTCGACCTTGGGATTGTCGAGCGCGCCATCGGCGATCATCAGCTTGGCGCCGCCTTCGTCGCCGGCCTGGGGCCCCTCCTCGGCCGGCTGGAAGACGAACACCACCGTGCCGGCGATGTCGTTCTTCATGCCGGCCAGCACCGTGGCTGCGCCCAGCAGCATGGCCACGTGGGTGTCGTGGCCGCAGGCGTGCATCACCGGAACCGTCTTGCCTTCCCAGGTGGCGGTGGCCTTGGAGGCGAACGGCAGGCCGGTCTTTTCCAGCACCGGCAGGGCGTCCATGTCGGCGCGCAGGGCCACGACCTTGCCGGGCTTGCCACCCTTGAGCACGCCCACGACGCCGGTCTTGCCGACGCCTTCGCGGACCTCCAGGCCCAGGGCCTTCAGCTCCTTGGCCACCAGGGCGGCGGTGCGGACTTCCTGGTTGCCCAGTTCCGGATGCTCGTGGACGTCGCGCCGCCAGGCCACCACCTTGGGCTGGGCCGCCTTTGCCGCCGCCTCGACCTTGGCGGCCGACGGCGCGGCCAGCGCAGGGACGGACATGGCGCTCGCCGCCATCAGGGCCAGTACCGAAACCTTCGCGCGCACGCCCATTCCCGACTCCTTGAGAAGACTTTGCGGCGAGCTTGGCGGTTCCCAGGCCCGGGTCAAGAGCGGCGGCGCTTTACCTAAGGAACGGCTTTGCAGAACCGTCGCGAAGACTAAGCTTCGTCCATGACCGAGCCCGCATTCGACTCCCCAACCTTCGACTCAAAGGACGATGGCGAAGCCCTGGACCCCGCCTCCGGCGTGATACGGCCGCGCCACGCCGCCACCCTGATCGTGGTGCGCGACGACGGCCCCGCGCCCCGGGTGCTGATGGGTCGCCGAAACCGCGGCCACGCCTTCATGGCCAGCAAGTGGGTGTTTCCGGGCGGCCGGGTCGATCGCGGCGACTATGGCGCGCCCTCGGCCACCGAATTGGATCCCCAGGTCGCCACGCGCCTGACGACCGAGCCGCGCCATCCCTCGCCCGCGCGCCTAGCCCGGGCCCTGGCCCTGGCGGCCGTGCGCGAAACCTTCGAGGAGACGGGCCTGCTGCTGGCCAAACCCGCCCAGGCCCGTCCCGGCGCCGGGGCCTGGCGGCCGTTCCTGGCCCAGGGCGCCCTGCCCGACCTGTCGCCGCTGGCCTTCGTGGCCCGGGCCATCACCCCGCCCTATCGGCCGCGCCGGTTCGACGCCCGTTTCTTCATGGCCCCGGCCAGCGCCCTGCTGAGCCTGGAACCGCAACCCGACTGCGGCGAACTGGACGAGATCGCCTGGGTGACCTTCGACGAGACCCGCGACCTCGACCTGCCCAGCATCACCCGCATGGTGCTGCGCGAGTCGGCGCTGCGCCTGAAGGACCCGGGCCGCCCGGCGCCGTTCATGCGCTTCCTGCGCGGCAACGCCGTGATGACGGAGCTTTAGGAGCGTCCTCGCCCTTCGACGGGCTCAGGGTGAGGAAGAATTCCAGCGTCGCAGTAGAAATCCTCATCCTGAGCTTGTCGAAGGACGAGGATTGCGGGCCATGATCTGCACTTCCGAAGGAGCCTTCGCCATGCTCGCCCTCATCCTCGCGCTGCAGGCCGCCCCGGCCCCCGCCATCGACCAGGCGGCCTTCCTGGCCGGCTGCTGGCGACAGGACCGCCCCAACGGCGTGGTCGAGGAACAGTGGCTCGCTCCCGGCGGCGAGATGATGCTGGGCATGAGCCGCACGGTGCGGGACGGCAAGGCGCGCACCTACGAGTTCACGCGAATCCAGGAGAGCGGCGGGCGACTCACCTTCTTCGCCATGCCGTCCGGCCAGCCCGCCGCCGCCTTCCCGCTGAAGAGCGCCGCCACCGGAGAGCTGGTGTTCGAGAACCCCGGCCACGACTTTCCCCAGCGCGTGATCTACAAAAGCCAGGGCGCGGACGGACTTCTGGGCCGGATCGAGGGCGAAATCGGCGGCCAGGCGCGGTCCGTCGACTTCCCGTACAAACGATGTTCCGGCGCCGATTGACTTTGCCCCGTTCATGCGTATGTTCCGCGCCTCTCATTTCGACCGCGCGGAGACCTGCGCGACCACCGCAGGGATACGACCATGGCCAAACCGGCTTCGATCAAGATCCGCCTGAATTCGACGGCGGACACCGGCTTCTTCTACGTCACCAAGAAGAACGCCCGCACCAAGACCGAGAAGATGGTGCTGAAGAAGTACGACCCGGTCGTGCGCAAGCACGTCGAATTCCGCGAAGGCAAGATCAAGTAAGATCGCCTCGTCGCACCGACGATTCTCGAAAACGCCCGGCGGCAACGTCGGGCGTTTTTGTTTTTCCGGTCCCTGGAATAGGTTCATCGCGTGATCGTTCGCCTCGCCCTCGCCTTCTCCGTCATGGCCGCCCTGCCCGCCTGCGCCCAGCCGGCGCCGGTGCAGAGCTACGAGGTGGTCCGCACCTATCCCCACGACCGCCAGGCCTTCACCGAGGGCCTTCTGGTGCGCGACGGACAGCTCTACGAGAGCACGGGCCTGGAAGGCCGCTCGTGGGTGCGCAAGGTCGATCTCGAGACCGGCGCGGTGCAGCAGCAGGCCGACCTCGATCCGAAGTATTTCGGCGAGGGCATCGTCGACTGGGGCGACCAGATCATCCAGCTGACCTGGCAGAACGGCGTCGGCTTCGTGCGCGACCGGGCGACCTTCGCCGTCAAGTCGACCTTCAGCTACACCGGCGAGGGCTGGGCCCTGACCAAGGACGACCGCCGCATCATCATGAGCGACGGCACCGCCGAGCTGCGGTTCCTGGATCCCAAGACCCTGAAGGAAACCGGCCGGGTCAAGGTGACCGACGATGGTCGCCCCGTCGACCAGATCAACGAGCTGGAGTTCATCAGGGGCGAGGTCTGGGCCAATGTCTGGCAGACCGACCAGATCATCCGCATCGATCCCAAGACCGGCAAGGTGGTCGGACGGCTCGACCTGTCGGGCCTGCTGACGCCGCAGGAAGCCGCCCGCGCCGACGTGCTGAACGGCATCGCCTACGACGCCAAGGCGGACAGGATCTTCGTCACGGGCAAGTTCTGGCCGTGGCTGTTCGAGATCAAGGTGGCGAAGTAGGCGGCGCTCAGGCCGCCTTGCAGACCACGGCGTTGCGGCCGGCGGCCTTGGCTTCGTAGACGCCGCTGTCGGCGCGCTTGAGCAGGGCTTCGGGGGAGTCGCCGGCGCCGATGGTCGCCGAAACGCCGACCGAGATGGTCACCGTCAGCAGTTCCTGGCCGCCGGCCACGCGGAACGGCGAGCCGGCCACGTGCATGCGGATCCGCTCGGCGATGCGCACGGCGTCGGCCAGCTGGGTGTCGGGCATGATCACCGTGAACTCCTCGCCGCCGTAGCGGCAAGGCAGGTCGATGGCCCGAACGTTCGAGGCCAGGCGCAGGGCGAACTCGCGCAGCACCTCGTCGCCGACGTCGTGACCGAAGCCGTCGTTGATCTTCTTGAAGTAGTCGATGTCGATCAGCAGGGCCGAGACCGGGTCGCCGCCCATGGTGGCGCGGTTGACCAGGGCCGACAGCTGGCCGGTCATGTAGCGGCGGTTGTGCAGGCCGGTCAGCGGATCGGTGACCGCCAGCTCCAGCGAGTGGTCGAGGTTGTTGCGCAGATAGTCGGTGTAGCGCTTGCGGCGCACCTGGGTGCGGACACGGGCGGCCAGTTCCTGCGGGTCGATCGGGCGCGGCAGCACGTCGTTGACGCCGATGTCGAGCGCCTTGACCATCCGCGGACGGTCGTCGGGGTCGACCACGGCCAGGATCGGCAGGTGGCGCGTGCGCTCGCTCGAACGCAGGGTCGCGGCGAAGCGCAGGCCGTCGAAGCCGCGGGCGGCGGCGTTGACGATGACGAGGTCCACCGGCCCGCCGGCGCTGATCTCGGCCTTGGCGAGATCGGTCTCGATGACCGGACGGTGCTCGACCGCCAGTTCGGAGGCCACGCGCTGGGCCTGGCGCTCGTTGTCGTCGACGATCAGCACCCGGCCGCCGATGCCGTCCAGGCGGGCGGCGGCGCCGGCGATCACGCCGATGCGACGGCCCGAGGCCTCGCGCTGGCGCAGTTCGTCGATGACCATCTTCAGGCGGGTCAGGCTGCGCACCCGGGCGAACAGCATGACGTCGTCGATGGGTTTGGTCAGGAAGTCGGCGGCGCCCGCCTCCAGGCCCTGGATGCGGTCGGCGCGGCCATCGAGGGCCGTGACCAGCACCACCGGGATATGGCGGGTGGCGGCGTCTTCCTTGAGCTTGCGGCAGACGGTGAAGCCGTCCATGCCGGGCATCATCACGTCGAGCAGGATGATGTCGGGCAGTTCCTCGGCCGCCTTCGCCAGGGCCGTCGGGCCGTCATAGGCGTAGGAGACCTGATAATACTCGGCCGAAAGCTTGGCCTCGAGCAGGCGCACATTGGCCTCGATGTCGTCGACGACGAGGATTCGCGCGCTCACGACCTGTTACCTCTCCAGCAGCCGGCGGATGGTTTCGAGAAAGTGCGACACCGAGATCGGCTTCGAGATGTAGGCCTCGCAGCCGCCCTCGCGAATCCGCTCTTCATCGCCCTTCATCGCAAATGCCGTAACAGCGACCACGGGTATATGTGACAGATCGTCGTCCTCCTTGAGCCACTTGGTCACTTCCAGGCCCGAAATCTCGGGCAGCTGGATGTCCATGAGGATCAAGTTAGGGCGATGTTCACGGGCGATCGACAGCGCCTGCAGCCCTTCACGGGTCTGCAGGGTCTCGTAGCCCTGGGCCTCGAGCAGATCATGAAACAGCTTCATGTTCAGCTCGTTATCCTCGACGATGAGGACCTTCTTCGTCATCCTGACCCCGACCATACGGTCCGTGGCGACACGTGAGGGATTCGCGCCGCTTCTTCATCCTCAGATCGCACGAATATCCTTAAGCCCGCGCTAATCGCGTTTCCAACGACCGATCGCACACAAATGGACGCCCGCTCTCTCGACCTCAAGACCTGCACGCTGGATGCGCACCGTCCGCTCGTCATAGTGGACGTCGACGAAGTGCTGGCCCAGTTCATGGCCGGCTTCGGCGCGTTCATCGGCCGGCACGGCTTCGAGCTGCGCGTCGACCGCTTCGCGCTGTTCCAGAACATCTATCGCCCGGGCGAGGCAGAGCACCTGGACCTGATCGCCGGCCGGGCCCTGTTCAACGACTTCTTCCGCGACGGCGGCGAGGACCTCAAGCCCGCCGAGGGCGCGGCCGACGCCCTGGCCGACCTGTCGCTGGACGCCAATGTGGTGATTCTGACCAACGCCCCCGAGCACGGCCGCCAGACCCGCGCGCGGTGGCTGAAGACCCACGGCTTCGACTATCCGCTGATTATCAATTCCGGCCCCAAGGGTCCGTCGGCGGCCGACCTGGCCGGACGGGTCGAAAAGCCGGCGGTGTTCATCGACGACCTGCTGCCGCAACTCGAATCAGTGGCCGAGTACGCGCCGAGCGTGGGCCGCTTCCAGATGGTGACGGACGAGCGCCTGCGCCCCCTCGCCCCCAGCGCGCCCGACCGGCACACGCGCATCGACCTGTGGCCCGACCTCAAGGTCGCCCTCCGCGGGACCCTGGCGCTCGACGGGCGATGAAGGCTCCCAGATGAAAGCCCTCTGCCGCGACTGTCTGTGGACCGGCGATCGCAAGGCGCCGCGCTGCCCTTCGTGCGGCTCGCCACGCACGGTCTTCCACGAGGAACTGGGCCGGCTTTCGATGGCCCATCTGGACTGCGACGCCTTCTACGCCTCGGTCGAGAAGCGCGACGATCCGAGCCTGCGCGACAAACCGGTGATCGTCGGCGGCGGCAAGCGCGGCGTGGTCACCACGGCCTGCTACATCGCCCGGATGAGCGGCGCGCGCTCGGCGATGCCGATGTTCAAGGCGCTGCAGCTGTGCCCCGACGCTGTCGTCGTGAAGCCCGACTTCGCCAAATACAAGCACGAGAGCGCCCTGATCATGGCGCGCCTGTCGAACCTGACGCCGCTGGTCCAGCCGCTGTCGCTGGACGAAGCCTGGATCGACCTGGCCGGCACCGAGCGCCTGCACGGCGCGCCGCCGGCGGTGATGCTGGCCAAGGTGCAGCGGGAGATCGAGGCCGAGCAGAACCTGACCGTCTCGATCGGTCTCGCCCCCAACAAGTTCCTGGCCAAGATCGCCTCGGAACTGGACAAGCCGCGCGGCTTCTCGGCCATAGGCGCGACCGAGGCGGTGGCCTTCCTGGCGACCAAGCCGGTGTCGATCCTGCCGGGCGTGGGGCCAGCCACGGTCTCGACCTTGGCGGGCCTTGGCCTGCGCACCGTCGGCGACATCGCCAATGCCGACCTCAAGACCCTTGCCCAGGCGCTGGGAACCGGCGGCCTGCGGCTGCACCGCCTGGCTCACGGCCAGGACGCCCGGGCGGTGGACCCCGACAGCGTGCGCAAGACGATCAGCGCCGAGACCACCTTCAACGACGACCTCTTCCGCCGCGAGGACCTGGAGGACCAGCTCTGGCCCCTGTGCGAGAAGGTGGCCCGGCAGGTGCGGCGCGAGGAGGTGGCGGGCCGGGTGGCGACGCTGAAGCTGCGCACCCCCGACTTCAAGATCCACACCCGCCGGCGCACCCTGCCCGTGCCCACCCAGACGGCCCAGACCCTGTTCCAGGTGGCGCGCGAACTGCTGGCCGCCGAGCCGCCGGGCCGGTCCTATCGCCTGATCGGGGCGGGCCTGACCGAGTTCGTTCCCGCCACCGGCGCGGCCGACGACTTCTTCGCCGGCGACGAGCGCCGGGCCCTGAAGAGCGAGACCGCCATCGACGCCCTGCGCGGCAAGTTCGGCCAGGGCGCCGTCGTCACCGGGCGGGCGCTGAAGAGCAAGTAGCCTAAGCCAGCGCCTCGCCCGCCGTCGTTCGAACCGCCGCCGTCAGCCGGTCCAGCAGCCGCGCCGACAACCGCGAACGCTGCCAATAGAGCGCCACCGCGATGGCATGGCCCGGCGGCAGCTCGACCAGCCGTCCAGAGGCCAGATGGGGCTGCGCGAGCGTGCGCGGCGTCATCGCCCAGCCAAGGCCCGCCAGGTTCATGTCGAGCATGCCCTGCGTGGCCGGGGTCCAATGCACCGGCCCCTCGGGACGCACGCCCAGCGCCTCCTGGGCCCAGCGCGCCTGCAAGCCGTCGCGGCGGTCGAAGCGCAGCAACGGCGCATGGCGCAGGCGCTCGGCGCCGAAACCGCCCGGAAAGACCCTGGCCATGAAGGCGGGGCTGGCCGTGGCCACGTACTCGATCGCCCCCAGCGGATAGGTCTTGCAGCCGACCACCGGCGCCGGATCGGCAGTGACGGCGGCCAGCACCTCGCCGTCGCGTAAGCGGTCGGCGGTATGGGCCTCGTCGTCCATGACGATGTCGAGCATGGCCCCGGTCTCTTCGGCGAAGCGCGCGGCGGCGAGCGGAAACCAGGTGCTGACGCTGTCGGCATTGACGGCGATGCGGACCACGGCCGGCCCCTCGGCGAGGTCGGTCAGTCGCGGCAGGTCAGCGACGAGGTCGCCCTCCAGCAGCCGCACCTGCTCGACATGGGCGCAGAGGCGCGCGCCGATGGCGGTGGGCCGGCAAGGCTGGCCACGGGTCAGCAGCACCGCCCCAAGACGCTCTTCCAGAGCCTTGACCCGCTGGGAGACGGCCGAGGGCGTGACGCCAAGCACGGCGGCGGCCTTGTCGAAGGCGCCCTCGCGCGCGACCGCCGCCACCGCGGCCAGGGACGCATAGTCCAGCATTAGTTCGCCTAATTTTGATTTAGCATCCTTAGTTAGACTACAGCCACGGCCGCCGTCATCAAGACGGCCATGAGCACCGCCCTCCTCCCCGCCTTTGCAAAAGGCTTCGCCCTCTCCGCCGGCCTGATCGTCGCCATCGGCGCGCAGAACATGTTCGTCCTGCGCCAGGGGCTGAAGCGCGAGCACGTTCTGCCGATCGTGCTGTTCTGCGCCCTGGCCGACGCCACGCTGATCATCGCCGGGGTCAACGGCCTGGGCGCGGTGCTGGCGCTGATCCCGGGGCTGTCGCTGGCGCTGAGCCTCGGCGGCGCGGCGTTCCTGGCCTGGTACGGCGTCGGCGCGCTGCGGCGGGCGGCCAAGCCCGAGGCGCTGGCCCTGGCCGACCAGCCGAGCATCACCCTGGGCGCGGCGCTGGCCGGCACGGCCGCCTTCACCTTCCTGAACCCGCACGTCTATATCGACACGGTGATGCTGATGGGCGCGGTCGGCGCCAGCCTGCCCGCCGCCGAGCGTCCGCTGTTCATGGCCGGCGCGGCCTTGGCCAGTTTCTCCTGGTTCTCGGCCCTGGGCTTCGGCGCGCGCTTCCTTGTCCCACTGTTTTCCCGCCCCGCCGCCTGGCGCGTGCTCGACCTCGTCATCGGCGCGGTGATGTTGTTGCTGGCCGTCAGCCTGCTGGTCGCGGCATCGGGTCACTAGGGCGTCACTCAGAGAACTCTGCTTGACAGAGTTCATCAACGCAATCACTCTGCCATACAGAGAGCTTTGAAGCTCCATGGAGGATGTGATGGTGCTGACCAAGGACGAAGCGGCCGCCGCGCTGGCCGACATTCAGGAAACCACCCGCCGGGGCGCCACCCTGCGCGGCTACCGCATCGGCGGACCGATCCTGATGCTGTGGAGCGTGATCTGGATGCTGGGCTATCTCGGCATGGGCCTGTTGCCCTCGCACCAATGGGGCTGGGCCTGGCTGGTGCTCGACACGGTGGGCGCGATCGGCTCGATCCTGCTGGCCCGCCCCGCCGACAAGGCCGCCAGGGCCTCGGGCGCCAAGGCCGGCGGCAATTCGTTGAAGATGCTCGGCGGCATGGCGGTGGCCATCGTCTTCGTGATGTCGACCTTCTATGTGCTGCGCCCCACCGATCCCAACGCCTACCTGGCCTTTCCCGGCCTGATGGTGGGGACGATCTACGCAGCCGTCGGCGTGTTCGTGGCCCGGCGCTACCTGGGGATCGGCGCAGTGATGTTCGCGCTCACCCTGGTCGGGTTCTACGCCTTTCCCGAGATCCTCGCCTTCTGGATGGCCAGCGCCAGCGTGGCGCTGTTCGTCAGCGGCGTCTGGCTGGCGAGGGCCTGAGCATGGCCCAGGCCGACGACCTGATCCACCAACCCCTGCGCCTCAAGATCATGGCCGCCCTCTATGCCGAGCGCGACGGCGAGCCGCCCGAGTTCTCGCGCCTGAAGGCCGTCACCCAGGCCACCGACGGCAATCTGGGCAGCCACCTGACCGCGCTGGAGAAGGCCGGCTATGTCGAGATCCTGAAGGACCACGTCGGCAAGCGTCCCCGGACCCGCGCCAAGGTGACGGCGGACGGCGCCAAGGCCTTCCGCGGCCACGTGGCCTACCTGCGGGAACTGGTCGAGGGCATAGACTGAGGTCCGCGCCCCTGGCGGCGGAAGCTTAGCTTCCCGCCGCCTCGCGACCCTTGCGCGCGTCGCGGAGACTCTCCACGAACTTGGCGACGCGCTCGGACTTGCAGACCTCGTGGCTCTGTCCCTTGGCCTCCAGCTCCACGCACTGATGCGCGGCCGCCATGGGCGGGATCATGTCGATCGGTTCGGCGCTGGCGTCGCCACGGTCGACGGCCTTGCCGAGCCTGTTCAGGAAATTGAGCATCCCCCGACGGTTGGCGATTTCCTGGGGCTCCTGCCCTTCCGCGGGCGGCGCAGGCAGAGCAGCCAATTGCTTGTCGACATCCAGCCGCGCCAGATCGGCCCTGGCTGCGTCGAACTCGCCCAGCTCACGACGCGCGTTGACCACCTTGGTCATCATGCCCAGCCACTGCAGGTCGTTCGGTTTGGCGGGCAAGGCTTCGGCGCCCGCGATGAACGCCCGCTGATAGCGCGCCTTGCGCGCGGGTTCGGCGTCGCTCTGCCAGCTGGCCTGCAGTATCAGCCACAGCGGATCGCCCTCGCCCTTCAAGGCGCGCTCCAGCCAGGCGGCGCGGTAGTAGGTGGTGTCCGCCTCGACCATCCGCCGATAGTCGTCGGAGGCCAGCAGAGCCGGCAGCGCCTTGAGTTCGGCCTTGGAGAACGACTTGTAGACGACGAGACCATTGCCGGGGCAGGCGGGGATCGGGCGCGGGAACTCCCAGCTGCCGTAAGGCTTGCCGTCGGGCCGTTGCCCCCAGGTGCTGTAGGACATGGTGTCGGTGTAGACGAAGCTCTCGCCGCCGACGGGGCACTTCATCTTCACCGGATAGGGCGTGCCCGCCTGGGCCGCGCCGGACAGGCAGACGGCGGCGGCCGCCGCAACGCCAGCAATCAACCAGAACTTCATGCGCCCTCCCCCTTTTCACGCGTAGAGGGAGACTGGCATTCAAATTGACGCGCGTAAACAGGAAGGTTGCGCGCCGGCGCCGACTACATCAGCGAGCCCTTGCCGCTGGTGACTTCGGTGTAGCGGTGGACGCGCACGGCCTGGACGAGGCCAAAGCCGATCATCACCGTCATCATCACGGTGCCGCCGTAGGACAGCATCGGCATGGGCACGCCCACCACCGGCGCCAGGCCCATGACCATGGCCCCGTTGATCAGCACGTAGAGGGCGAAGGTCGCCGTCACGCCCGAGGCCGCCAGCCGCCCGAAGTGGCTGTGGCTGATCGAGGCGATGCGCAGGGCCATGAAGATGACCACGCCGTACAGCGCCAGCACCCACAGGCAGCCGACGAAGCCGAACTCCTCGGCCAGGGTGGCGAAGATGAAGTCGGTCTGCTTTTCGGGCAGGAAGTTCAGCTGGCTCTGCGAGCCCAGGCCAAAGCCCTTGCCCAGGAGGCCGCCCGAGCCCAGGGCGATCTTCGACTGGTAGATGTGGTAGCCCGAGCCCGACTGGTCGGCCTCGGGGTTGAGGAAGGTCAGCACCCGCTTGCGCTGGTAGTCGTGCAGCACGAACAGCACGAAGGGCGGGATGGCCACCAGGGCCCCGATGACGCCGGTGGCGATCACCCGCCAGGACAGGCCGGCGAGCACGACGATAGCCAGGCCCGTCATGGCGATCAGCATGGCGGTGCCCAGGTCGGGCTGGTGGGCCACCAGCAGCACCGGCGCGCCGATCATCGCCAACGGGACGAGAAGCCGCCAGGAGAACCGGGCGCTGTCGGCCGACAGGCCGTGATAGTAGCGGGCCAGGGCCAGCACGACGCCGATCTTCATGATCTCGGACGGCTGGAATCGGAAGCCGCCGATCGACAGCCAGCGCTGGGCGCCCAGCGACACGTCGCCGACCACCTCCACGGCCACCAGCAGCAACAGGCCCACGCCGTAGACCGGATAGGCCAGGGTGAACCAGACCCGCAGGTCGACCATGGCCAGGATGATCATCATGATGAAGTAGAGGCCAAAGCGCAGCAGGTGCTTGTCGGCCCAGGGCTCCCACGAGGCGCCCGCGATCGAGAACAGCATCAAGGCCCCCGAGCCCGCGATCAGGCACAGGAGCAGGCAGAAGGTCCAGTCGATCTCCATGAACTTGATGATCGGCCGGTCGCGTTCGCCGGGCCGGGACAGGCCGCCGCTGAGGGTCATATGTGGCCTCCCTGGGGTGGCTGGCCGGTCGTCGGGGTCGCCTCGGGGGGCGGCGGAGCACCCTCCTCCGGCTCGTCCGGCGCGGCGCCTTCGACGACGCCGTCGGCGGTCTCGACCGGGGCCTCGGGCAGAGGCATGGGACGCTCGATGCGGGCGCGGATCTCGGGATCCTTGAGCAGGGCCACGCGCATCACCTCGCGGGCGCGCGGGGCGCCGGCGGTAGCGCCGCCCAGACCCCCGTGCTCGACCAGCACCGCCACGGCGTAGCGCGGGTCGTCATAGGGCGCGAAGGCCACGAACAGGTTGTGGTCCTTGAGCTTCCACTGCACCGAGGCGCTGTTGCGGCTCTTGGCCTTGTCGTAGCTGCGGACCTGGGCCGTGCCGGTCTTGCCGGCCATCTGCACGTCGCCCAGACCCAGCTGGCTCTGGCGATAGGCCGTGCCGCGCACGTCGTTGGCCACGGCCGCCATGCCGCCACGCACGTAGTCGAGGTGCTCCTTGGAGAACGGCATGTCGGGCACATCGGCGCCGCTGGGCTGCTCGACGCCGCCGACCGACTTGATCAGGCGCGGGTTCAGGGCCTTGCGGCCGTTGGCCAGGCGCGCGGTCATCACCGCCAGTTGCAGGGCGTTGACGCTCAGCGCGCCCTGGCCGATGCCGTAGCTGGGGGTCTCGCCCGGAAACCAGATCTGGTTGGCCGGATTGCGCTTGAAGGCCCGCTTCTTCCACTCGCGGTCGGGGACGATGCCCTTCTTCTGGCCGGGAATGCCGATGTCGAAGATTTCGCCGAAGCCCATGCCGCGCGCGGCCGTGGCGATGGCGTCCGGGCCGATCTTCAGCGCCGTCTGGTAGAAATAAATGTCGCACGAGTTCTTGATGGCGTCGTGCATGTTCTGGGCGCCGTGGCCGCCCTTCTGCCAGCAGCGCCAGGTGCGGCCGCCGTAGTACCAGCTGCCAGGGCAGTTGATGCGGATGTTCGGATCGATGCCGGCCGCCAGGGCCGCCAGGCCCACCGTCGGCTTGAAGGTCGAGCCCGGCGGATAGGTGCCGGTCATCGCCTTGTCGAGCAGCGGCTTGCGCTCGTACTCCGACAGCGCCCGGTACTCGGCGCCCGACAGGCCCTTGACGAACCGGTTGGCGTCGAAGCTGGGGGCCGAGACCATCGCCAGCAGGTCGCCGTTGCGGATGTCCATGACGACGATCGCGCCGCTTTCCTCGCCCATCACCTCGAGGGCGCGGTTCTGGATGTCGGCGTCGAGGGTGAGGCGGACTTCCTTGCCGGGCGTGGCCGGAATGTCGCCGGCCGGGTCCAGGCTGACCACGCGGCCCTGCGCGTCGACCTCGGCCTTGATCGCGCCGGCCCGGCCGCGCAGGTCCAGGTCGAAGGCCTTCTCCACGCCCTGGCGACCGATGCGGAAGCCGGGGTTGTGCAGCAGTTCCTGGTCCTGGGTCGGATCCTTCCTGGCCGCCTCGACGTCGCGATCGGAGACCTTGGCGACATAGCCGATGACGTGGGCGAAGGCGCCGCCGAACGGATAGACCCGCACCTCGCCCATGTCGGCGCTGATGTTGGGCAGCTCGGGCGCGCGGATGTTGATCCGGGAGAACTCCTCCCAGGTCATGTCTTCCATCACCACCACCGGCGCCTTACGCGGGGCGTTGTTGATCTCTTTCAGGAGACGGGCGCGCCGCGTGCCGTCGATCGGCACCAGGGTCGCTAGGTCGTCGAGGGTGGCCTCGACGTCCATGCCCTTCTCCTTGATCACCATCAGGCGGAAGTTGGGACGGTTGGAGGCCAGTGCCACGCCGTTGCGGTCGAGGATCAGGCCGCGCGGCGGCGGCACCAGGCGGTAGTTGAACTGGTTGCCGGCCGAAAGCTTCTGGTAGCGCTGGGCCTCGACCAGCTGCAGCTGGGCCAGGCGACCGGTCAGGGTCAAGAGGCCCGCGCCCGCCAGGCCGCCGAGCAGGAACGCGCGGCGGTGGAAGACCCCCTGCCGCTCGTTGACCTCGAAGAAGAAGATCGACGGTTCGCTCATCGCCTCACCGGAACCGGACGTCGGCGTCTTCGAAGCGATCGATCAGCCGGTGCGCGAACGGGAACAGCAGCGCCGTGGCCAGGAACTGCCAGAACACGGCCACCAGGCTGGGCATGGCCAGGCTGTCCATCATCGTGAACAGGAAGCCGGCCGTCATCGAAAGCGCGCAGGCCCCGGCGTACCAGACCCACAGCATCGGCCGGCTCTGGCCGGTCAGCATGTTGCGCGCCGCCAGCACGCAGGCGTAGGCGACCAGCAGCGACAGGCCCCACAGGCCCGTGGGGCCGCCCCAGAACGTATCAAGGAACAGGCCCAGCAGCAGCAGGGCGAACGGCGCCAGGATCGACGGCCGGATCACCGCCCAGGCGAAGGCCGGGACCATGGCGAAGATCGGTTCGGGCAGCTGCAGGCCCCACATGCGGATCGGCGCCGCGAACAGGATCGTCGCCAGGATCACGAACAGCATGGGGACGCCCAGCCAGCGCCCCGGATTGAGGGGCCGGGCGCCGGTCATTGCGGCGTCCTGGCCGGCGCGGGCGCCGGGCTGGTGGTCGAGGGCCTCGTGGTCGCGGGCGGCCTGGTGGTCGCGGGAGCGCTGGCTCCCGAAGCCGCCGGCCTGGGTGCGGGCGTGGTCGGCCGGGCCGCGGCGGGGGCGGCCCCCGTCGCAGCCGGAGCCGTCGTCGCCGGGGCTGCAGGCGGCGGGGTCGCCGGCCTGGCCGGACCCAGGATCGACTGTTCGGGATTCTCGGTGATCACCGGCGGCAGCACCTTCGCGGCCAGGGCCTGCTGGTCGGCCAGCTGGGCGAAGTCCTTGAACAGCAGGATGCGGATGTAGTCGATCGAGGCGCTGTCGGCGAACAGGACCACGCGCCAGCGGCCGTCCAGGCCCTTCACGGCCGCGCCCACCGGCAGGCCGCGCGGCACCACGCCGCCGTCGCCCGAGGTCACGACGCGGTCGCCGGCCTGGATCGGTTCGGAGCCGCGCAGGTACTCCAGCTTGGGGTTGGGGCCGCCGTCGCCGGTCAGGATGGCGCGAGAATTGGTGCGGTCGATCATCACCGGCGTGCGCGAAGCGATGTCGGTCAGCAGCAGCACGCGGCTGGCGCCGGGCGCGACGCCGACGATACGGCCCACGAGCCCACGCTCGTTCATCACCGGATTGCCGACGACCACGCCCTTTTCCTTGCCGGCGTCGGCCAGGCGGGTGTTGGCGAAGGGGCCGCGGCTGTCGGCCACCACGCGGGCGGCGACCATCGGGATCGGCGGATCGGTCTTCAGGCCCAGCAGCGACTTGTAGCGCTCGTTCTCGTCGACGAGAGCCAGGTACTTGTCGCGGTAGGTCCGCATCTCCTTGAGCTCGGCCTTCAGGCGCGCGTTCTCGGAGCCGGCGAAGAAGTAGTTGCGCACCGCGTCGACGCCGACGCCGGTCCAGCGGCCGGGCGCGGCGATGACGCCGCTGACCGGCTTGGACACCGTGTCGACCGTCTGGCGGGTGACGCCGTAGGCTTGCTGTTGCAGCGTCTCGCGCCGGTCGGCCAGGAGGAAGGCCACCGCGATCACGACCGCGACGATGAGCGCCACGGCCGCGGTCCAGGTGAGCGGCACTTTCAGGTCGCCGAGCGGACCTTCGCGAAAGGGCACGAACTATTCTCCTGGCGCCCGCCGGACGCCGATGCGGATTGTATCAGGGCTTAGGCGAGGGTCGATTCCAGGACGCCCTTCATCCACTTGGGATGCTCGAGCACCTTGCCGCAGCCCAGGGCCACGCACGACAGCGGGTCGTCGGCCACGGTGACCGGCAGGCCGGTGTGGTCGCGGATCTCGGCGTCCAGGCCGCGCAGCAGCGCGCCGCCGCCGGTCAGCATGATGCCCTTGTCGGCGATGTCGCTGGCCAGTTCCGGCGGGGTGGCTTCCAGGGCCACCTTCACGGCTTCGACGATCTGCCCGACCGGTTCGGCCAGGGCGTCGGCGGCCTGCTTTTCCGAGATGCGGACTTCGCGCGGCACGCCCTGCATCAGGTCGCGGCCCTTGACGTCGATCGACAGGCCTTCGCCGTCGGCCGGGGCGCGGGCGGTGCCGATTTCCTTCTTGATGCGTTCGGCGGTCGTCTCGCCGATCAGCAGGTTATGGTGGCGACGCATGTAGCTGATGATCGCCTCGTCCATCTTGTCGCCGCCGACGCGGACCGAGCGCGAATAGACGATGCCCGACAGCGACAGCACGGCCACCTCGGTGGTGCCGCCGCCGATGTCGACGACCATCGAGCCGGTCGGCTCGTGGATCGGCAGGCCCGCGCCGATGGCGGCGGCCATCGGCTCGTCGATCAGGCCGACGCGGCGGGCGCCGGCGTTCAGGCAGCTGTCGTTGATGGCGCGGCGTTCCACGGCGGTGGCGCCCGACGGCACGCACACGATCACCTTCGGGTTCACGAAGCCCTTGCGGTTGTGAACCTTGCGGATGAAATACTTGATCATCTCCTCGGCGACTTCGAAGTCGGCGATGACGCCGTCGCGCATCGGGCGGATGGCTTCCATGTGGCCCGGGGTGCGGCCCAGCATCTGCTTGGCCTCGATGCCCACGGCATGGACGACCTTGCGGCCGCCGACGTTGCGCAGCGCCACGACGGACGGCTCGTTCAGCACGATGCCCTTGCCCTTCTGGTAGATCAGGGTGTTGGCGGTGCCCAGGTCGATGGCGATGTCGTTCGAGATGACGCCGAAGAGGGAAGAGAACATCGAAAACCCTGACTGAGGGGTAGAAGGGGCGAGACGTCAAAAACCACGGTGGATACCGCGGTGCGGAGCCTATTCCGCCGAATGACCGGAGGAGCAGGCGAGAAAAAGGCTCCTACTGCAAATCAGGAAGAGGACAACATGATTCCCCGCGTACGCGGATCATCGTCCCTTCCCGCCTTGCGCCTTCTTGTGGCGACGGGAGCGCCGCCGCCGGGCCGCGCCGTCGTCCAACCACCGGAAGAGTGAGGGAGACGCCGCCCGTTTGCACCGCGAAAGCGTTGATTTCAAGGTCTATTCGCCAAGCCTTCTCACCTGTTTCAAACTCGTGTGCGAGCCGGCAGGGGGAACGCATAAAAGTGTCTATTTCTAGCCGAGCGCGGCTATGACGACTCCGACCGCTGTGACGGCCCCGGCGAGGACCTGAAACAGGGTCAACCGTTCGGCGAAAAGGCGTCTTCCGGCCAGGGCGGCCATCGGCATCTCGACGACGCCCACCGCCCTCACCGGCCCCACCGGCGACAGCGCCATGGCCGTGAACCACAGGCCCGAGGCGGCCGCGCCGCAGAAGCCCGCGCCCAGCGACTTGCGCCAGGCGGCCAACACGGCGACCACCGCGTCGGGATTGCGCACCAGCAGGATCGAGGTCAGCACCACCGACTGGATGGCCTGGACGACCATCACCGTGACAAAGGCCGAATAGGCCAGGTGCGCGGGATCGAAGGTCAGCGAAGCCTGGCGGAAGCAGTTGGCGCTGAGCGCGAACATCGCGCCCGAGCCCAGGCCGGCCAGCACCGCGCCCCGCTTTAGGGTCACCGCGCCGCGCGGCCAGGACAGGGCGGCCAGGCCCGCGGTGGCGACCAGCCCCCCGCCCCACTGCATGGCGGTGATCCGATCACCGAACAGCAGCGCGCCCCAGACCAGGGCGAACGGCAGGCCGCTCTGCTGCATGGCCGTGCCCAGCGCGAAGGACGAACGCTGCATGGCCACCAGCAGCGCCGCGGTGGCCGCCATCTGCAGGCCCGCGCCAGCGAAGGCGCCCAGCCAGAAGCGCATGGTCAGGTGCGCCTGCGGGTCCTTGGTGACCAGGAACGCGATCCCGGCGAAGACGACCGCGAACGGCAGGCCGAACAGGAACCGCACGAGGGTCGCGCCCCAGGGGCCGGCCCCGCCCATCACCGAGCGCTGCGCCGCGTTGCGGGCGACCTGCAGGGCCGCGGCGGCGATGGTGATGGGGATCCAGATCATGCCGCTCTCTTGGCCGCCACCAGCACGCCCGAGGCCCAGTCCATGCCGACGATCGCGAAGCGCGGATCGCCCGCCAGGCGCAGCACCAGGTCGTCGACCCGCGCCTGGTGGCCTTCGGGCCAGTTCGGCTGGGGCGACATGTCGTCGACCACGTAGACGCCGCCCACCTGCAGCAGGCGCAGGGCGTCTTCCAGGCCCTCGTACTTGCCCGGCATGGCGTCGGCGAAGATCAAGTCGAAACCGCCGTCGCTCTGGCCGGCCAGATAGGCCGCGCCGTCTTCGGTGATGAAGTCGACGCGGGGGTCCTCGCCCAGCACTTCGCGCGCCACGGCCTGGACCGAAGCGTCGTTGTCGACGGTGGCCAGGCGGGCGTCCTCGTCCATGCCGTCCAGCAGCCAGGCGGTGGCCGAGCCTGTGCCCGTGCCCATCTCCAGCAACGCCTTGCGGCCGACGGCAAGCGTGCGGAGCATTTCGCCGATGCGCGCTTCCGACGACATGTCGAAGCCCGCCTCGATGGTGCGCCTGGCGATCTCGTGCCAGCGGGGCGGCGAAGCAACGCTGTTTTCCAAGGTCGAACCCATCGATCGGCTCCTTATGCCGCCCTTACGCCGGCGGCGGGTTTATGAATGGCGCCCTGACGCGGGGCGGCGTCAGAACAGCGGGGTTGGCGCACATAAGCTGCGTTTCCTAACAAGGCGTTCACCATGTCTCTCCATCCGCTCCGTCAAGCCGCTCAGTTTCTGCTGGGCGTCCCGACCGACGGGATCGATCCGACGCTCGACCGTATGCTGGAACTGGCCCAGGCCACGCCGCTGTGCTTCGTGGCGGTGACCGGACCGGACGCCGCCGAGGCCATGGGACAGCTGTGGCGGCGCGGCTATCAGCGCGTGGAAATCGCCCGCCGGGCCACCTGCGCGGCCGCCGACGAACGCAGCGACGTGCTGCTGGTCGTGGGCAGCCCCACGGCCGACGACATGCGCGCGACCGCGGCCTCGACCGTGGGCCTGCTGCGCCCGGGCGGGGTGATGGTGATCGACGTGGGCGCCCTGGTCGACGCCGAGCAGCGCATGGCCCTGTGCGAGGGCCTGGCGCAGCTGGGTCTCGACGTGCAGCCGCAGGCGCACCTCGCCGCCGAAATCCTGGCGACGCGCCGCTGGGGCTGGCGCAAGGCGGCTTGAGGGTCCGAAACCTCGCCCCAACGACAAGCTCAGGGTGAGGTTTCTACTGCACCGCCGTCGACATTCGCCTCCCCCTGAGCCTGTCGAAGCATGCCCTTGGGCGAGCCGCGCCTGCGGCGCGACCCGATGGGGGCGAGGACGGCTTCTTCGGCGCGCCCCTCAGAAGCCGCTGGCGATAGCCGCCGGCGCGCTCTTTTCCTTGCGGGCGAAGAGGTTGTTGAGGGCGTTGACGTAGGCCTTGGCCGACGCAGTCAGGGTGTCGGTGTCGGCGGCCGCGCCGGTGGCGATGCGGCCGTCCTCTTCCAGGCGCACCGAGACCTGGGCCTGGGCGTCGGTGCCTTCGGTGACCGCGTGCACCTGGAACAGGCGCAGGGCGGCGCTGTGCGGCACGATCTTGTGGATGGCGTTGAACACCGCGTCGACCGGACCGTCGCCCGAGGCCTCGGCGCTCTTGGCCTGGCCATCGACGTCCAGGGTCAGCTCGGCCGACTGGCCTTCGGTGCCGGCCACCACGCGCAGGTGCGAGACGCGGATCTTTTCCGAGCCGCGCGCCAGGGCGTCGTCGACCAGGGCGATGATGTCGTCGTCGTAGACGTGCTTCTTGCGGTCGGCCAGGTCCTTGAAGCGGCCGAAGGCCTCCTTCAGGGCGTTCTGGCCCAGCTCGTAGCCCAGGTCCTTCAGCTTGGCGCGGAAGGCGTGGCTGCCCGAGTGCTTGCCCATGACCAGGCTGGACGGCGCCTGGCCGACCGATTCCGGGGTCATGATCTCGTAGGTCTCGCGGTTCTTGAGCATGCCGTCCTGGTGGATGCCGCTCTCGTGCGCGAAGGCGTTCTTGCCGACGATGGCCTTGTTGTATTGCACCGGGAAGCCGGTGATGGCCGATACGTAGCGGCTGGCGCGGGTGATGTGGGTGGTGTCGATGCCGGTCTGGAAGGGCAGCTTGTCGCCGCGCACCTTCAGGGCCATCACCACCTCTTCCAGCGCGGCGTTGCCGGCGCGCTCGCCCAGGCCGTTGATGGCGCACTCGATCTGGCGGGCGCCGCCCTGCACGCCGGCCAGGCTGTTGGCCACGGCCAGGCCCAGGTCATTGTGGCAGTGGGTCGAGAAGATCACCTTGTCGGCGCCCTCGACGTTCTTAGTCATCCAATCAAACAGATCGGCGTATTCCGACGGGTAGGTGTAGCCGACCGTGTCGGGCAGGTTGATCGTCGTGGCGCCGGCCTTGATGGCGGTCTCGATGGCGCGGCGCAGGAACTGGCGGTCGCTGCGGGTGGCGTCCTCGGCCGACCACTCGACGTCGTCGCGCAGGTTGCGAGCGTGGGTCACCGAGCGGGCGATCACGTCGATGACGGCGTCCGGCTCCATCTGCAGCTTGTGCTTCATGTGCAGGTCGGAGGTGGCGATCACCACGTGGATCCGGCCGCGCTGGGTGGGCTTCAGGGCCTCGGCGCAGCGGTCGATGTCCACCTGGTGGGCGCGGCACAGGCCGGCGATCGTGCTGTTCTTGACGATCTTGGCGATCTCGTTGACCGACTGGAAGTCGCCGTTCGAGGCGATCGGGAAGCCGGCCTCGATGATGTCGACCCCCATCTCCTCGAGGATCTTGGCCAGTTCCAGCTTCTCTTCCAGCGACATCGAGGCGCCGGGCGACTGCTCGCCGTCGCGCATGGTGGTGTCGAAGATGACGACGTTGTCGCGGCCCGACCCGATCTTGGAATCAGCGGCGACGGGCGAGATGGGGGCGGTCATGGGAGTGTCTTTCGCGAGGTCCGGAGGGCTGAAGGGTTGTTGTCCCCTGAGCGACCGGCCGCGACGATACGTACGCGCGGCTAGACGGACGCCCAGGGGCGGCTAAGCCCCAGCGCAAGGAGAAGAAGGTTGTCGCGTTCGCGGCACATGCGGGTTGTATTACCGAACCGCGCCAAATCCAGCAAGCCGTTTGCTCACAAGGCAGTCAATTCGCCGCGCCAGGGGCAACAAATGCCCCAAAGCCAATTATTGATCGGCTTGTTCTTCCTTGGCCTTCAGCCAATTGCGGGCGACCCAACCCGCTCCGATCCAGATCGCGGCCGCAACGACCAGCAGGACGACGTGCTGCACGCCTCCGCCCCGCATCGCCTGGACGATGGTGTTGCCGGCAAAGGCGGTCAGGGCGATCTTCGGAATGATGCCGATGGCCGTGCCACTGACGAAGTCGCGCACCTTCATCGGCGTGACGCCGGCGGCCATGTTGACGACGATGAACGGCGCGGACGGCACCAGGCGCACGATCAGGCTGGCCATGAAGCCGTTCTTGCCGATCAGCTTCATGAACTTGTGCACGCCGTCGCTGGGCAGGCTGGCCAGCATCTTGCCGCCGAACGCCCGGCCGACCCAGAAGCCGACCATCGACGAGACCAGCGTGCCGATCCAGCTGTAGGCGAAGCCGGTCCACGGGCCGAAGGCGACCACCGCCGCGGCGATCAGCACGAACTGCGGCACGCCCACAAAGGCCAGGGCCGCGAAGGCGCCCACGGCCACCGGCAGGGCCCACGGGCCGTGCGCCGCGGTCAGCCAGTGCTCGACGGTGGTCTCGCCGTCGAGGCCCAGAAGCTGGGCGCCGAACAGGAAGACGATCCCCACCCCGCCGAACAGCACGAAGGAGACGGCCACCGCGCGCCAGGCGCGGGCGTCCATGTTGGTGAAGAAATCGATGAGACGGCGGATGATCACGGCCCCTGCCTCGCGCATGGCTATCGCCGGGTCAAGCGCCCCGATGGCGTCAAAAGCGTGGCCGCTGCGCATTCGGGGCCAAACTTCGCCGTTCAGGCGGGCGCCGGCGAGCGGATTCGCCCTTCACGACATTTACGTTGCGATAACGTCGTAGAGCGACGCTACTTATCCACAGGCCTGCAGGGGGACGCGGGCGCTTGGTGAGGAAACGTACGTGAAGACCTTGGCCGTCATCTCGCGCAAGGGGGGCGCGGGCAAAACCACTCTATCCGTCAACCTGTCGATCGCCGCCCATCTGTCCGGCTGCCGCACGATCCTGGCCGACATCGACCCGCAGCGCTCGGCGTCCGACGTGCTGCGCGGTCGCGAGGCCGACGGCCCCGCCCTGCTGGAAAGCAGCGCCGGCAAGCTGTTCCAGGCCCGCTACCACGCCGAGCACGAGCGGGTGGACCTGATGCTGATCGACACCCCCGCCTCGCCCGAGGCCGACGTGGTCACCGCCATCAACACCGCCGACCTGTGCCTGCTGGTCTGCCGCCCGACCTTTCTCGACATCGCCGCCGTCGCGCGCTCGGCCGAGGCCGTGCGACGCCTGGGCAAGAACGGCCTGATCGTCATCAACCAGGCGCCGGCCAAGCGCGGCGGGCAGGAGCCGGCCAGCGTGGTCAAGGCCGCCGAGGCCCTGCGCTTCTGCGGCCTGCCGCTGGCGGCCGTGGGCCTGCGCTCACGCGCGGCCTTCCAGCAGTCGATCGCCCACGGCCGCTCGGTGCTGGAATGGGAACCCGCCGGCGCCGCCGCTCAGGAGATCGGCCGCCTGTGGACCCAGGTCGCCGGTCATCTGGCCCTGCCGGTCGCCGCCCCGGCCGCCCGCGCCAGCTGAACCTTGCCCGCCTCGCCCGACGGCGGGCATGGTCGCGGCTCCCTAGAGTTTCGGAGTCGCGTATGAACATCCTCGCCGTTTCGGGCAGCCTGCGGGCCGGCTCGTTCAACACCGCCCTCCTCCGCGCCGCGCAGGACCTGGCGCCCGAAGGCGTGTCGATCACCCTGTTCTCGCTGCGCGACCTGCCGTTCTTCGACCAGGACCTCGAGGCCGAGGGCGATCCCGCCGCCGTCGTCGCCTGGAAAGAAGCGGTGCGCGCCGCCGACGGCCTGCTGATCGCCTGCCCGGAATACAACGGCGGGATCACCGGCGTGCTGAAGAACGCCGTCGACTGGGCCTCGCGCGGCAAGCCCGCGCCGCTGGCCGGCAAGCTGTGCTGCCTGGTCGGCGCCTCGCCGGGGATCACCGGAACCGTCCGCGCCCAGGACGCCCTGCGCCTGTCCCTGCGCCGCGCCGGCGCCCGCACCGAGCCGCAGGGCGACGTCCTGGTCGGCCAGGCCCACACCAAGATCGAGGACGGCGTGCTAACCGACGAACGCACGATCGAGGCCCTGCGCCGGCATCTGGCCGAGTTCGTGGAGATGGTGCGGGGTTAGCCTCAAGATCCTCCCCCTCTGGGGGAGGTGGCCCGGAGGGCCGGAGGGGGAAGCCCTTACCGATGCCATTTTCCGTAAAATCCCCGCGAAAGCGGGGACCCAGGCGTTTTATCGTCAAGCGTCCGGCGTTTCAGAAAAAGCCTAGGCCCCCGCTTTCGCGGGGGTTTTACGGAATGTTGGTCGGGCGATACTTAAGGCCGCTCCCCTACTTCAGCTGCGACGGGTCGTAATTCGCCCCGAAGTCCAGCACGAACAGCGGACCCAGCACCACGGTCTGCTTGGCCCCGCCCAGGTGCAGCGACACCGCCGCCCCGCCCTTGTCGGCGTCCATCGTGGCGCGGCCGCTGACGGTGTAGATCTTCCAGTCGGGACTATCGACCTTGATCGCCCCGCCCTCGACGATGCCGCCCCACGGCTCGGCCGACTGCTGGACGCGGACATTGGTCACGGTCGCGGCCGGCGCGCCGCCTTCCACCGCCTCGGCCTTGGCCCAGAAGGCCACGGTGATGACGTCGCCCTTGGCGATCTTGCCGTTGACCGCCTGGCTGCCCGACACCCGCCAGGCCGCCGCCGGATCGGGCGTGGCGACCACCACCCGCACCCCGCCGCCGCCGACCACGGCCTTGTCCTTGACATAGGCGTTGGTCTGGCCGGCCCCGTAGACGTTCCAGGCCGTCGACGGCTTGTTGATGGCGTACTTCATGATTCCCTCGTCGGCCGCCGTGGCGACCGGCGCGGACAGCGACAGGGCGAGCGCCGCGACGGCGGCCCCGAGAATCGTCTTCTTCATCTGGCTTCCCCCTTCCGAAAGGCATGATCTTGCTCGCCCGCGCGATGCGGACGAACGGCCGTCTCCTTCCCTGGAGGATTGTCGAAAATGCTCCGACCACGTCCCCCGACGCGGGGTCCCGTCGTGCGCGCGGCGGAACCTTGTTCTTCGATGGTAGCGGTAGCGCGGTCGCCACAAACTGGCAAGAAGCAGCGCTTTGCGGCCCCTCCCGCGTTGCGCCGCGAGGGGGTCGGGCGTAAAGACCGCCGCAATCCTGAAACCGGTCCTTTCCAGGGGAGTCCAAGACAATGTCGCTCGAGTCCGCCGCACTGCGGCGCATCGCACCGTCGGCCACCATCGCCATCAGCGCCAAGGCGCGCGCGCTGAAAGCCGCCGGTCGTGACGTGATCGCCCTTTCGGCGGGCGAACCGGACTTCGACACCCCGGACAATATCAAGGACGCGGCCATCGCCGCCATCAAGGCCGGCAAGACCAAGTATACCGATCCCGACGGCATGCCCGAGCTGAAGGCGGCCATCTGCGCGAAGTTCAAGCGCGAGAACGGCCTGGACTACAAGCCGAGCCAGGTGCACGTCGCCCCGGGCGGCAAGCCGGTGATCTACAACGCCTTCGTCGCCACCCTGAACCCGGGCGACGAGGTCATCATCCCCGCGCCGTACTGGGTGTCGTACCCCGACATGACCCTGCTGGCCGGCGGCACGCCGGTGCCGGTCGAGACCACCGCCGAGAGCGGCTTCAAGATCACGCCGCAGGCGCTGGAAGCGGCGATCACGCCCAAGTCCAAGTGGCTGATCATCAACAGCCCCTCGAACCCGTCGGGCGGCGCCTACACCCGCGCCGAACTGCAGGCCATCGCCGACGTGCTGCTCAAGCACCCGCACGTCTGGGTGCTGACCGACGACATGTACGAGCACCTGGTGTTCGACGACTTCGAATTCACCACCATCGCCCAGGTCGAGCCCAAGCTCTATGACCGCACCCTGACGATGAACGGCGTCTCGAAGGGCTATTCGATGACCGGCTGGCGCATCGGCTACGCCGCGGGTCCCGAAGCGCTGATCAAGGCCATGGGCAAGATGATCAGCCAGACGACCTCGAACCCCTGCTCGATCAGCCAGTGGGCGGCTCTGGAAGCCCTGAACGGTCCGCAGGACTTCATCAAGCCGAACGCCAAGCTGTTCCAGGAGCGCCGCGATCTCGTGGTGTCGATGCTGAACCAGGCCACCGGCCTGCACTGCCCGACCCCGGAAGGCGCGTTCTACGTCTATCCCTCGTGCGCCGGCCTGATCGGCAAGACCGCCCCATCGGGCAAGGTCATCGAGAGCGACGAGGACTTCGCCGTCGAACTGCTGGAAACCGAAGGCGTGGCCGTGGTGCACGGCGCGGCCTTCGGCCTGTCGCCGTTCTTCCGCATCAGCTACGCCACCAGCAACGACGTGCTGGAAGACGCCTGCTCGCGCATCCAGCGCTTCTGCGCCAACGTGAAGTAAGCTTTCCGGCCCGTCCGGAAACGACGAAGCCGCGGCCCTCGGGCCGCGGCTTTTTCATTGGCCGAGCAACGTCCTCAGTGCTTCTCGCGCCAGCCGGCCTTGGCGTCTTCCTGGGTCATGCTCAGGTGCACCGCGTCGTCGTCGACATAGTCGACCCACGACAGCGGGATCATGTGATGCTTGAGGCCCGAACCCAGGTCGAGCTTGGTCAGCTCGATCTCCGTGCCGACCACGTGGTCGACCCGGCCGACGTGCTTGCCGTCGGAGCCGACCACCTCGAGATGCTCGCGGATCAGAGATGCATCCATCATCGGATATGTCCTCCCATCGGCGGCGCCTCCACCGCGCCGTCATGGCTCTTCAAACGGCCTTGAGCGACCATTGGTTTCCCGATTGCCGAGCCCATCCGTTCGCCTTACGTTCGCCGACAAGGCCGCAACGCCAGGCGGCTCAAGGAGACGCGTCATGCTCACCCTCTTTCACGCCCCGCGATCGCGCTCGACGCGCTTCCTCTGGCTGCTGGAGGAACTGGGCGCGCCCTATCGCATCGAGAAGGTCGACATCTTCCGCAGCATGAGCGGCACGGGCGCGCGCGACCCGCGCAATCCCCACCCGCACGGCCAGGTGCCGGCCCTGCTGGACGACGGCGTGCTGATCACCGAAAGCGCCGCCATCGCCCTCTACCTGACCGACAAGTTCCCCACCGCGGGCCTGGGGCCCATGATCAGCGACCCGCACCGCGGGCCCTACCTGTCGTGGCTGGCCTACTATGCGGGCGTGCTGGAGCCGGCGGTGACCAATCTCTGGAAGCAGAGGCAGGACGACCAGGACAAGGCCCAGTACGCAGCCCTGGACGAGCGCCTGCGCACCACCCTGGAAAAGCAGCCCTGGCTGCTGGGCGAGCAGTTCTCGGCGGCCGACATACTGTTTGTCAGCCTGCTGCAGTTCGCGCGCCAGATGCTGCCGCCCCATGCGGTCTACGACGACTGGCTGGCCCGCGCCAACGCCCGCCCCGCCCTCGCCCGGGCCCTGGCCAAGGACGACCTGTCTTGAGAAAAGCCGCCCTCGCCGCCGCCATCCTGCTGAGCGCCGCGACACCGGCGCTGGCGGGCCGCATAGACGCCGTGCTCAGCGACGACGCCCTGACGATCACCGAGGACGGCAAGACCGTACTGGTCTATCGCACCAAGCCGCTGGACCCGGCCAAGGAGCCCGGCCGCTCCAACTACGTCCACCCGCTGTACGCGCCGGACGGCACGGTGCTGACCGAGGATCGCCCCGCCGACCACCTGCACCAGCGCGGGGCCTTCTGGAGCTGGCACCAGGTGCTGGTCGACGGCAAGAGCATCGGCGACGGCTGGTTCATGCAGGGGCTCTCTTTCAACATCCACGACCGCAGCTTCGAGGGCGACGCCGCCGGGCGCGGCAAGCTGACGGTCAAGGCCGACTGGCTGGTCAATTCCGGGCCCGAAGTGGTCTATGCCGCCACCGAGACGACCTCGATCATCGTCCATCCGCTGAAGGGCGGCGCGCGGCGGATCGAGTTCGACACCACCATCACCGCCCGCACCGACAGCCTGGCCCTGGGCGGCAGCAACGACGTCAAGGGTTATGGCGGCTTCTCGATCCGGCTGATCCGCCCCGACGCCCTGGTGTTCGGCTCCGGCGGCAAGCAGGTCAAAGCCCAGAACGAACCGGTCGAGGCCGGCAAGGCCATGGGCTTCGCCTGGCCCGCGGCGCCCGGCGTCCCGGCCTGGACCGTGGGGCTGAGCTGCAAGGCCAATGGCAAGCCGGTCACCCGCTGGATCCTGCGCAACGAACTGTCGATGCAGAACTGCGTCTTCCCCGGCCGCGCGCCCTATGTGATCAAGAAGGGTGAAAGCCTGCGCCTGCAGGAAACCCTCGTCATCCGCCCGGCCAGCAAGCGCACGCCCGCGCCCGCGCCGGCCGTCAAACCCCAAGCCCCACCCAAGACCTGAACCATGGCCGAGATCCTCAACCTCAACCACGCGCGCAAGGCCAAGGCCAAGACCAACGCCAAGCAGACCGCCGCCGAGAACCGCGCCCGCTTTAGCCGCACCAAGGCCGAAAAGACCCTCGACGCAGCGCGGGCCGAGAAGCTGCAGAACGTCCTCGACGGCGCCAAGCGCGAGGAATGACCGAGCCGTTCCACCGCAACCCGAGAGCGGAATCCTTCACCTCAGGCCAGCGGAAATGGGCGGAGGCGGCGATCTATGCCGGCGTGGTCGGCGCGCTGCTGGTCGGCTGCCATCTGTTCTGGAACTGGATGATTCCGCTGGATCCAGCCTGGTCGCCGCCGCCGCGCAATCAGACCCTCATCGCCAGCGGCGTCTTCGCGAGGAGCACCGACGCCTTCCAGCCGCGCGGCTATGACTTCGTGGGCCTCGGCGGCGGCCACCTGCGCCTGCGCTGCACGCCCTATGCCGACGCCTCGCTGACCACCAGGGACAACTGCCTGGCCGGACGTGGTCGCCTGGGCGACTACGCGGGCCAGCGCGTCAGCGTACGCTACTACGAACTGCCAGGCGCCTTCGGCGGCGAACCCGAACGCATCCTGCTGAGCGCCAACGCCGGGCGGCGCTGGATCCTTTCTCCCGAGGACCAGGCCGATCGGCTGGCCGCCGGCGCGGCGAGCCAAAGGCGCAACGAGGTTTCTCCGCGCGCCATGACATCTTTCACGGGCGCGATCATCCTCTTCGTGATCGCCGCCATGATCTTCGATGTGGTGCGTCGCAAGACGCGGCCCCGTCTCGCGGCATCGACCAAGTGACCGAACAGCCCCGCGTCCCCTGGCCGTTCCAGGCCCTGGCGTTCCGCTTCGCGCCGGTGCTCGTCGTCGTCATCGCCTGGAACGCGATCTGGGATTGGGCGACACCGGTCGATCCGGCCTGGACCCCGCCGCCCCGCGAACGGACGATCCTGACCATCGGCGTCTTCAGAACCGCCACCGATGCGCCTGGGGCCGACGGCTACGCGTTCGAGACGGTCGACGGACGCCGCCTGCGCCTGCGTTGCCGGCCGACCGGCGCGGCGCCCGACGATTGCCTGAACGGCGGCGGAAAGGTCGGCGACCATTCGGGCCGCTACGCCACCGTGCGATACTACGAGCGGATCGAAGGCGCCGCGCCCAGGCTTGTGCTGCTGGGCGCAAAGTCCGGCTCGGACTGGCTGCTGCGCACCGACGGCCAGACAGCGAAGCTGACCGAACTGGGCGAGGCCGAACGGCGGCGCAAGGCGCATTTGCGGACGGCGATCTCCACTGTCCTGACCCTCTTGGCCGGCTTCATCGGCCTTGTGCTTTTCCGCCGCTTCCGGCGCTGAACGCCAGGCTCACCGCGGAACCAGAAAGCGCGCGCCCTTGGGCAGGCTGTCACAGCAGCCGACCACGGGCGGGGTCGGGGCCTCGCCCATCCGCTTCCAGGCGGCGATCAGGCGCTCGATCGCCCACACCCAGCCGAACGTGGTTTCCTTATGGGTCTTGTGGAACTCTTCCATGGCCGCATCTCCTGTTCCCCGGCGACGCAGGGAAGATCGGCCCGATCGAGGTGCGCGACAAACGCGGTTCGTTGAGCTATGGATAAGCCATACTTATGGCAGACATCCTTGCTTCATATTCGCTCGGCGCCATCCGCGTCTTCGAGGCCGCCGCCCGGCTGAAGAGCTTCACGCGCGCCGCCGACGAGCTGGGCGTCACCCAGGCCGCCGTCAGCTGGCAGGTGAAGACCCTTGAGCAACGGCTGGGCCAGCCGCTGTTCGTACGCAAGGTGCGCGAGGTCGACCTGACTCCGGCCGGCGAGCGACTGGCGCGCGCCGCCACCGAGTCGATGGGCCTGCTGCGCGCGGCGCTGTCGGACCTGGTCGAGGCCGACCAGGGCGTGCTGGCCATCACCACCATGCAGAGCCTGGCCAACCACTGGCTGGCCGCGCGCCTGGGCGCCTTCCAGCTGGCCCACCCGATGATCGCCGTGCGGCTGGAGGGCAGCCACGTCCTGCGCGACCTTGGTCGCGGCGAGGCGGACCTGGGCCTGCGCGCCGGCCATGGCGACTGGCCGGGCCTGGCCGCCCACTTCCTGATGCCCTTCGTCCAGACCGCCCTCTGTTCGCCCGAGTTCCTGGCCCGCCATGGGCCATTCGAACGCCCCGCCGACCTGCTGGCCGCGCCGCGCATCGGCGCCTCCCGCGAATGGGAGGTGTGGTTCCGCGCCGCCGGCGTCGCGCCGCCGCAGGGCCCCGAGGCCCCGCGCCTGGAAGCCGACGCCCAGTCGATCGAAGTGGCCTCGGCCCTGGCCGGCCACGGCCTGGCC
>NZ_JBMDIW010000034.1:0-55056 GCF_057808875.1 Caulobacter sp. FG7 | reverse complement strand
TGCGCTCAAATGCTCCCCCTCTGGGGGAGCTGTCGCGGAGCGACTGAGGGGGTCTACTTCCCCGCCCCCTTCGCGAACGCCTGCGCCTGTCCCAGCAGGCGCAGGACATTGCCGCTCCAGATCGCCTCGATGTCGGCGTCGCTGTAGCCGGCGGCCTTCAGGCGGGCGGTGATCTTGGGCAGGTCGGCCACGTCTTCCAGGCCCTCGACGCCGCCGCCGCCGTCCCAGTCGGCGCCGACGCAGACGGCCTTGGCGCCGCCGATCTTCAGCACGTGGTTCATGCTGTCCATGAAGGTGTCGAAGTTGGCGCGGACCGGCGGGAACTTCTTGTCCAGTTCGGCGCGCTTCTTGGCGTAGGCCACGAAGTCGGCCTGGGTGGCGTCGTCGCCCGGTCCCCGGCCCAGGGCTTCCAGCGCCGCCTTGCGTTCGGGGCTGTTGGTCGAGGCGCGCAGATAGACCGAGTTGATGCAGATCGCCCCGCCGCTCTCGGCGATCTTCCTGATGTGCGCGTCGTCGAGATTGCGCGGGTGGTCGAAGACGGCGCGCGCGCCCGAGTGCGAGGCGATGACCGGAACCTTCGACAGGGCCACGGCCTGGTCGACGACGTCGTCCGAGGCGTGACTGACGTCGATCAGTATGCCCAGGCGGTTGGCCTCGGCCAGCCAGCGCAGGCCGAGCGGCGAGAAGCCGTTCCAGATCTTGCCCTTGGGGTCGGTCGAGCTGTCGGCGAACTGGTTGTTGCGGAAGTGAACGGGGCCCGCCATCCGCACGCCTGCGCCGTAGAAGGTCTGTAGCAGGGTGAGGTCCTCGCCCAGCGGCCAGCTGTTCTCGATGCTCTGGAAGGCGAACTTCTTGCCCGCCTTGCTGATGCGGATCGCGTCTTCGGGGGTGTAGGCCAGCTCGAACTTGTCGCTATGGGCCGAGACCATCTCGCGGATCTCGGTCGCGCGGGTCAGGGCGAAGTCGCGAGCCTTGCGATAGCCCTCGGCGGTCAGGTCGCCCTGGCCGGTGTAGATCACGAAGAAGCCGCCATCGAGGCCGCCGTCGTTCATGCGCGGCAGGTCGACCTGGCTGAAGTCCTGCGGCACGCTGTGGCGGTCGACCATGCTCCAGCCGGGCCGGGCGAAATGCTCGGGCGTGTCAAGGTGGGTGTCCAGCGTCAGGATGCGCTCGTGCAGCGCCTTGTCGGCTTTGGAAACAGGCGCCTCGGCGGCGTGGGCGGCGGCGCCCAACAGGGCGGCCGAGCCGAGGAGGACTGACAGCAGGCGACGCATGGAACACTCCGGAACAGCTGATCGCGCCAAGCTCCGCAATGCCGAACCTTACGTCAAGGACATTAGATTTTCTTCGCGCGATCGGCCCTGGCTGCTAGGGCGGCGGGCAGTCGGTGCGGACCGGCAGGCCATCCTTGTAGGCGAAGTATTCGGTGCAGGTGCGCTGGCAGACCACCGCCTGGCGCTTGCCGATGTCGCCCGCTTCCATGATCTCGCCAAGGCTGGTCCGGTCGTCGCTGTTCCAGTCCATCTCCGACCAGCCGTAGCCGTGCCCCAGCACGCCGAACGCCAAGCTTCCGAAGAAGGCGGCCGGCGGCGCCAGGAGAACGCCGGCGATGACGAGCACGACGCGCAGCACCTCAGATCAGCCCCAGCGCCTTGAAGCTGGCCACGCCGTCGCGGCCGACCACTAGGTGGTCGTGGACGGCGATGCTCAGCGCCTTGCCGGCCGAGATGATCTGCTTGGTCATCTCGATATCCGGACGCGAGGGGGTAGGGTCCCCGCTCGGATGATTGTGCAGCAGGATCAGGTTGGAGCTGGAAAGCTCCAACGCCCGGCGCATCACCTCGCGCGGATAGACCGGCGCATGGTCGACCGTGCCGTGGTTCATCACCTCGTCGGCGATCAGCTGGTTCTTCTTGTCGAGGAACAGCACCCGGAACTGCTCGCGGGACTCGTTGGCCAGGGCCACGCGCACATAACCCAGGAGCGCCGTCCACGACGAGATCACCGGGCGCTTGGCGATGCCTTCGCGGCCTGCCCGCAGGGTGGCCTCGTGCAGGATCTTGAGGTCCACCGCCGCCGTCTCGCCGACGCCGGGAACCGTCTTCAGCTCCTCCACCGTCGCCCCCAGCACCCCCGCGAACGAGCCGAACCGGGCCAGCAGGGCTTTCGCGAGGGGCTTGACGTCGCCGCGCGGCAGGCTGCGGAAGAGATAGAGTTCGAGCAGCTCGTAATCGGGCAGCGCCGCCAGGCCGCCAGACCTGGCCCGCTCGCGCAGTCGCTCGCGGTGACCGGTGTGATGGGCGGCGACCAATGCGGCCTTGCTGGCCTTGCTGGCCTGGGCGGGCTGCGCCGCCTCGGCTGCGCGCGGCGCGGCTTCCGACACCCTCAAGGACTTGCCGCTAACCATCGCGCCCCTCTGCGTGAGGGCGATTAGAGCTCAGCAATCAGAGGTTGTCGAGGGCGCGTTCGTCCCTTCTGCCCAAGGCCCGTCACCCCAGGCGAAGGACCGCGCAGCGGACCCCAGATCCGGGATGACGACCTGAAGGAGATCGAAAGGAAGAGATCAGAACGCCGGAACCACTGCGCCCTTGTATTTCTCCGCCATGAACGCCTTCACCTCGGGCGAGGCCAGGGCCTTGGCCAGCTTGGCCACGCGCGGGTCCGAAGCATTGTCCGGGCGGGTGACGAGGAAATTCACGTAGGGGCTGGTCTTGTCCTCGATCAGCAGGGCGTCCTTGGCCGGGTCGAGCTTGGCGTCCAGGGCGTAGTTGGTGTTGATCACCGCCAGGTCGACCTGGTTCAGCACCCGCGGCAGGGTCGCCGATTCCAGCTCCTTGAACTTCAGGCCCTTCGGATTGGCGGTGATGTCCTTCAGGGTCGAGACCGGGTTGGACGGGTCCTTCAGGGTGATCAGGCCGTTCTTGTTCAGCAGCAGCAGGGCGCGGCCGCCGTTGCTGGGCTCGTTGGGGATGGCCACGGTGGCCCCGGCAGGCAGCTCGGCGATGGCCTTGATCTTCGTCGAATAGGCGCCCAGCGGCTCGATGTGCACGCCGGCGACCTTGACCAGGCCCCAGCCGCGATCGGCGTTGACGGTGTCGAGATAGGGGCCGGTCTGGAAGTAGTTGGCGTCCAGGTGACGCTCGGCCAGCTGCACGTTGGGCTGGACGTAGTCGTTGAACACCTTGACGTCGAGCTTCAGGCCCTCGGCCGCCAGCTTCGGCTTGATGAACTCCAGGACCTCGGCGTGCGGCACGGCGGTGGCGCCGACCACCAGGGTGTCGGCGGCCGACGGCGCGGGCTGGCGGCTGCAGGCGGCCAGCAGGGCGAAGGCGGCGAGGCTGACGAGTGCGGCGCGGCGGGCGACCATGAACGGCTCCGATAAGTCGATAATTCCGGGAGGGTATTGCGCACAAACGCCGCTCGCACGGAATCAGTTTTCCTGAGGCGGCCAAGAGGGCGGCGTGGTTGGCGCGGCGACAGCTTGACTATAGGTTGCGCATAGAACCCATGCAGCGATGAGCGCCGCCGATGAAGACGCCCCTCCTTTGCGCCCTCGCCGGCCTCCTCGCGATCGCGGCGACCAACGCCGCAGAGGCCCTGGACGGCCCGATGCGCATCGCCAGGGACCTGCAGTCGGTGCGCATCGGCGAATACGACTATCCGCTCGACTGGGCCGAAGGCGCCACGCTGGACGAGATGGACCGGAAGCTGCAGAGCGGCCTGACGTTCAACAAGCTGACCACCAGGGTCACCGACTGCGACGCCGGCTTTTCGATGCCGACCAGCACCACCACCAACTACCCCGGCACGATCTACGGCGGGGTCTGCACCCTGACGACCGAAGGCGTGACGCAGCGCGCGCTGGTCTGCCACGACTCCATGGTGGGCGACGTCGCCGTGGAAGGGGCCCGCGACGCCGTCGGCACGATGCTGGAACGGCGCCGCCTGATCGAGCTGGCCGTGCGCCGCTGCCTGGGAACCTGATTGGGAACCTGATTGGGAACCTGATTGGGCCTCAGTCGTCGTTGGCCGGATCTTCCGGGCCCTGGATCGTCCAGTTCGAGACGAAGTCGGGGTTCTCCAGCACCTCGCCGTTGGCCAGGGTGTAGGCGCCCGGCATGGCCGGCCTGATGTTCGAGGTCTGCGGCGGCAGCAGATAGGTGTCGCCGTCCTCTTCCTCGGTGAGCAGGTCGACGAGAATGCCCTCCTCCGGGTCAGCCGACAGGATGACGCCGTGGAACTGCTCGACGTCCTCGATCTCGCCGTCGGCGTCGAGGAAGGTCAGGCCCACCAGGATGATGCGGCCGGGCAGGGTGTCGGCCAGCGCCTGGTCCCAGTGCTCGGGCGGCGGGGCGGAGAGGATTTCGTCGGTCATTCGGGGTTCTTAAGGCCGCGCTCGCCGCCCCGCAATCACCCCAGCTGCTTGGCCCGCGTCAGGTTCAGCGGCGCATAGCCGGCGGCGGCGAAGAAGGCCTGGGCGCCGACGTTGTCGGCCCAGGCGTCGAGGACCACGCTTGCCAGCCCCAGCGCCCTCGCCTGCCCCTCCAGCGCGGCGAGCAGGGCCGCGGCGATCCCTCGGCGTCGGAACGCGGGATCGACCGCCAGATGGTGCAGGTAAAGCCGGCGACGAGCCAGGGCGAAGGGCGTCTGCGCGCGATCCTGGACCTCGGCCCAGCCATAGCCGGCCGCTGCGCCGTCGATCTCCGCAAGCAGCAGGCGATGGGCCGGCTGGTCCAGCGTGGCGCGCAGGAACCCCGCCAGTTCGGCAGGATCGACGGCGGGCTTGAAGATCTCGGGCGACAGGGCCGCGTGCAGCGCCTGCACCCCGGCGTTCAGCGCGACCAGGGCCGGGATGTCGGCATCGACGGCGGGCCTGATCGCGATGGCGCTCACCGGTGCGAGACCTTCCGCACCACCGTATCGCCGACCATCTGCAACACCTGCACCAGGATCAACAGCAGCACCACGGTGACCACCATCACGTCGGTCTGGAAGCGCTGGTAGCCGAAGCGGATGGCCAGGTCTCCGAGACCGCCGGCCCCGACCACCCCGGCCATGGCCGTGTAGGAAACGAGCGCGATGGCCGTCACCGTCGCGCCGGCGATGATCCCCGGCATCGCTTCCGGCAGCAGCGCGCCCAGCACTACCTGGCGGCGCGTGGCGCCCAGGGCGAAGCTGGCCTCGACCACGCCCTTGTCGACCTCGCGCAGGGCGGTCTCGACCAGGCGGGCGTAGAAGGGCGCCGCGCCCACCACCAGCGGCGGGATGGCCCCGGCCACGCCCAGCGAGGTGCCGACCAGCAGCACCGTCAGCGGGATCATCACGATCAGCAGGATCACGAACGGCACCGAGCGCAGGATGTTGACCAGCAGGCCCAGCGCCGTATGGGCGGCCTTGCTCTCCAGCATCTGGCCCTTGCCGGTCAGGAACAGGATCACGCCCAGCGGCAGGCCCAGGATCACCGTCAGGGCCATGGAGCCGCCGAGCATGGTCAGGGTGTCGAGGCCGGCGGCCGCGATATCGGTCCAGTCGATGTTCGAGAACAGGCTCACGGACGGCCCTCCAGGCGGTCGACCCGCACGTCGGCGGCCTCGAAACGGGCGATGGCGGCGTCGACGTCGCCGCCGGTCAGGGCCAGGGTCAGCTGGCCGTATGGGGTGTCGCGCAGCTTGTGGATGCGGCCGCCGAGGATCGAGTAGTCGACGCCGGTCTCGCGGGCCACCACGCCGAGCACCGGCTTGTAGGTGGCCTCGCCCTTGAAGGTCAGGCGCACCAGCACGCCGGCCGGAAGAGCGGTCTCGGACGTCTCCTCGACCTCGCCGACGAAACGGCGGGCCGTGTCGCTGGCCGGATGCAGGAACACCTCTTCGACCGGTCCCTGCTCGACCACGCGGCCGCCTTCCAGCACCGCCACCCGGTCGCAGACGCGGCGCACCACGTCCATCTCGTGGGTTATCAGCACGATGGTGAGGCCCAGTTCCCGGTTGAGGTCGGAGATCAGGGCCAGGATCTGCTCGGTGGTCTCCGGATCGAGCGCGCTGGTGGCCTCGTCGCACAGCAGGATCTTGGGCGCCGTGGCCAGGGCCCGGGCGATGCCGACGCGCTGCTTCTGGCCGCCCGACAGCTGGGCCGGATACTTGGCGGCGTGGTCGGACAGGCCCACCCGCGCCAAGAGCTCGGCCGTCCGCGTCTTGATCTCGGCGGGGCCGCGACCGGCCAGCTTCAGCGGGAAGGCGACGTTCTGCTCGACGGTCTTGGACGACAGCAGGTTGAAGTGCTGGAAGATCATGCCGACGCGGCGACGCAAGGCCCTAAGGCCCGCGACGTCCAGCGCCGCCACGTCGTCGCCGTCGACGATCACCTTGCCGCCGGTGGGCAGCTCAAGGCCGTTGATCAGGCGGATCAGGGTGGACTTGCCCGCCCCCGAGGCGCCGATGACCCCGAACACCTCGCCCTGCGCGACCTCGAGCGAGGCCTCCCGCAGGGCCGCGTGACCGGTCGCGCCGCGTGCGGCGGCGTAGGTCTTGGAGACGGCTTCGAAACGGATCACCGGCGGCAGGTCCTTACTTCGCGGCGGTCGCAGGGGCCGCCGCGCGCGGCGGGGCGTTCTTGACGTAGCGGTCCATCCAGTCGGTCATCTCCCACAGGGTGTGCATCACCGACTCCCGGGCGCGATAGCCGTGGGCCTCGTAGGGCAGCACGGTGTAGCGCACGGTGGCCCCCGCCCCCTTCAGCGCGGCGTAGAAGCGCTCGCTCTGGACCGGGAAGGTGCCGGAATTGTCGTCCGCCTCGCCGTGGATCAGCAGGATCGGCTCGTTGACCTGCTTCACATAGGTGAAGGGGCTCATCTTCGTATAGGTGTCGGTGGCCTGCCAGTAGGTGCGCTGCTCGGACTGGAAGCCGAACGGCGTCAGGGTGCGGTTGTAGGCGCCAGACCGCGCGATGCCGGCCCGGAAGAGGTCGCTGTGGGCCAGCAGGTTGGCGGTCATGAACGCACCGTAGCTGTGGCCGCCCACGGCGATGCGGTCGCGGTCGGCCACGCCCATGGCCACCACCGCGTCGACGGCGGCCTTGGCGTCGGCGGTCAGCTGCTCGACATAGGTGTCGTTGGGCTCGGCCCCGTCCTTGCCGATGATCGGCATGCCCGGGCCGTCCAGCACCGCATAGCCCTGGGTCAGCAGGAACAGGTGGCTGGCGCCGCCCGGACGGGTGAAGCGGTTGCCCGCATCCACGGTCTGGCCGGCCACCGAGGCGTCGGTGAACTCTTCGGGATAGGCCCACATCAGCATCGGCAGCGGACCGTCCTTGGCCTTGTCGTAGCCGGCCGGCAGGTAGAGGTCGCCCGACAGCTTCACCCCGTCGGGGCGGCTGTAGGTGATGGTCTGCTTGGTGACGCCGGCGAACTGCGGGGCGCGGTCGACGAACTTGGTCAGGGCCTTGCCGTTACCGCCCTTCAGCGGCTTGACGAAGTAGTTGGGAACCTCGTCCTTGCTCTCGCGGCGGGTAATCAGGGTCTTGCCGGCCTCGTCGGCCAGGGCCACCGGGGCCTCGTAGTACGGGGCCTTGGCCTGCCACAGGCGCGAGGTCTTGCCGTCGGCCAGGGTCATCACGCCCACGAACGGGAACTCGCCCTTGGCGCTCGCGCCGTCCCCGGCGACGAACACGCCCTTGCCGTCGGGCGTGAAGTGCAGCACCGCCTCGCCCTTGGCGTTGCGGCGGCTCATGAGGCTGCCCGGGTCGTTGTAGCGGTCCTGGTAGTTGCGCTCGACCAGCACGCGGGCGGCGCCGGGCTTGGCCGGATCGACGGCCAGGCGCTTTTCCTTGCGGTTGTCGAACCAGCGGCTGGTGACCACGGCGAAGTCGTCGCGGCCCCAGCTGATCCCGGCATAGCGCAGGTCCAGGTCGACCAGCGTCGTCGGCGCGGCTTCGAACGGCGCGGCCTGCATCAGCACGCGGTCGTGGATCTCGACCTTCTTCTTCGGATCGCCGCCGTCCTGGGCCTCGGCCCAGACCAGGGTCGCCGGGGCGTCGCCGCGCCATTGCGGGCTGCGCGGACCGGCCACCACCGCGTCGAAGGCCGACGACAGGTTGTCGGCCAGCGGGCGGTCGACCAGGGTCTTGACCAGCTTTCCATCGGCGGCGTCCAGCACCTGGATCTCGGTGGGGAAGCGGGCCGCCGGCACCAGGTAGCTGTACGGACGCTTCAGGCGCGTCACCAGCAGGTAGCGGCCGTCGGGCGAGACCGAGAAGCCGTTGATCACGCCGGGGGCGCCCACCGGGGTCGCCGCACCGTCGGCCAGGGCCACACGGGTCAGCTGGCTGGTGAAGTAGTGGTCGAACAGCGCCTCGTCGTGGGCGTTGCCCAGCAGGTCCTGATAGGTGCGGATGGCGGCGGTGCGGCCCGCCGACTGCTGGACGATCGGGCCCTCGGGCGCCGCCGGCTCGGCCGGGGCCGCGCCGCGACCGGCCGGGACCTGGCGCACCAGGAAGCCGCTGTCGTCGGGCAGCCAGTCATAGCTGCCGCCGAAGGCCGCGTTCAGCACCGGGCCGGTCAGCTTGCGCGCCGTCGCGGTCTTCAGGTCGGCGACCCACAGCTCAAGGCCGGTGGGCGCTTCCATCACGAAGGCCAGGCTCTGGCCGTTCGTCGACCAGCGGGTCTCGATGAAGCGCGCGCCCTGGGGCAGGGCCACCGGCCGCACCGCGCCGGTCTTCACGTCCTCGAAGGAGAGGCTGTTCATCCAGGTGGTGCGGGCCTCGATCGGGCCGTTGGTGCGCGGATTGATGCGATAGCCGCCAAGGCGCAGGATCGGGTCGGCCACGGCCCGGATCGGCGGCAGGTTCTCGCGGCCCAGCAGGGCCAGGGTCTTGCGCTCGGGGCTCAGGCTGACGCCCGGCGTCGGCGCGGCGTCGAGGATCTGGGCGATCGGCGCCGGCGGCGTGCGATAGGCCTCGCCGGCCAGGGCGGTCCCGCCCATGAGCGCCGCCAGCACGGCGGTCGAAGCCAGGGCCGCGGCGCGGCGACGGAATTGGGTGTCGAACATGAAGCCCCCGGGAAACGCGTAGGAGGGGCAGCAATAGGCGTGCTTACGGCTCAGGTGAACGAAAAATCGACCACCGACGGGATATCGGCGGTCGGTCTTTGCGTCCGGGGCGGTCTTACCCGCCCGGGTGCAGCCCCGGCGCTTCCTGGCCCGTACGGCTGACATACTCCGTGTAGCCGCCGCCGTACTGGTGCACGCCCTCGGGCGTCAGCTCCAGCACGCGGTTGCTTAAGGCCGCCAGGAAGTGACGGTCGTGCGAGACAAAGAGCATGGTGCCCTCGAAGTCGGCCAGGGCCGCGACCAGCATCTCCTTGGTGGCCATGTCCAGGTGGTTGGTCGGCTCGTCGAGCACCAGGAGGTTCGGCGGATCGAACAGCATCTTGGCCATGACCAGGCGCGCCTTCTCGCCGCCTGACAGGACGCGGCAGGGCTTTTCGACGTCGTCGCCGGAGAAGCCGAAGCAACCCGCCAGGGTGCGCAGAGCGCCCTGCCCCGCCTGCGGGAACGAGCGCTCCAGCGACTCGAAGATCGTCTCTTCGCCGTCCAGCAGGTCCATCGAGTGCTGGGCGAAATAGCCCATCTTGACGCTGGCCCCGATGTTGACCGCGCCCTGGTCGGGCTTGGCGTCGCCGGCCACCAGCTTCAGCAGCGTCGACTTGCCGGCCCCGTTGGCGCCCAGCACGCACCAGCGCTCCTTGCGGCGAACCAGGAAATCCAGCCCCTCGTAGATCGGCCGGTCACCATAGCCCTTGTGGACGTCGCGCAGGCTGATGACGTCTTCGCCCGAGCGCGGCGGGCTCTGGAATTCGAACTGCACCGTCTGGCGGCGACGCGGCGCCTCGACGCGCTCGATCTTGTCGAGCTTCTTGACCCGGCTCTGCACCTGGGCGGCGTGCGAGGCGCGCGCCTTGAACTTCTCGATGAACTTGATTTCCTTCGCCAGCATGGCCTGCTGGCGCTCGTACTGGGCCTGGCGCTGGGCCTCGCTGAGCGCGCGCTGCTGGTCGTAGAAGTCCAGGTCGCCCGAATAGGTGATCAGGGAACCGGCGTCGATCTCGACCACCTTGCCGATGATGCGGTTCATGAAGGCGCGGTCGTGCGACGTCATCAGCAGCGCGCCGTCATAGTTCTTCAGGAACGCTTCCAGCCAGATCAGGCTTTCCAGGTCCAGGTGGTTGGAGGGTTCGTCCAGCAGCATGCCGTCGGGCCGCATCAGCAGGATGCGGGCCAGGGCCACGCGCATCTTCCAGCCGCCGGACAACATGCCGACATCGCCGTCCATGCGTTCCTGGCTGAAGCTGAGGCCCGCCAGCACCTCGCGCGCCCGGGCTTCCAGCGCATAGCCGTCCAGTTCCTGGAAGCGCTCGAGCACCTCGCCATAGCGTTCCATGACGGCGTCCAGCTGGTCGGCCTGGTCCGGATCGACCATCGCCGCTTCGAGCACGGCCATCTCGGCGGCCAGCGCGCTGACGGGGCCGACGCCGTCCATCACCGCGGCGACCGCGCTCTGGCCCGACATCTCGCCGACATCCTGGCTGAAATAGCCGATCCGCATGCCGGGATCGATCGCGACCAGCCCGTCGTCGGGCTGTTCCTGGCCGGTGACCATGCGAAACAGCGTCGTCTTGCCGGCGCCGTTGGGGCCGACGAGGCCGACCTTCTCACCCTTCTGGATGCCCATCGAGGCTTCGATGAACAGGATCTGGTGGCCGTTCTGCTTGGAGATGTTGTCGAGGCGGATCATGGGGCGGTCTGCTAGCCTGAGCGGACGCAGAACGCCAGCCTTCCGCCGCGCGTCAGATGCGCGCTGCCCCTACTTGCGCACCACCTGCCCGCCCTTCATCACGAACACCGGCTTTTCCAGCACGGTCACGTCGGCCAGCGGATCGCCGGAGACCGCGATCAGATCGGCGTAGCGGCCGGCGCTCACCTGGCCCAGGTCCTTCTCCCGGCCCAGGGCCTGGGCGGCGTTGACCGTGGCGGCCTGGATCGCCTGCAGGGGGGTGGCGCCATAGCGGACCATCACCGCGAACTGGCGGGCGTTGTCGCCGTGCGGATAGACCCCGGCGTCGGTGCCGTAGATCATCTTCACGCCGCCCTTCAGGGCCTTGCGGAAGTTCTCGCGCTGCACCTCGGCGATGTCGCGGTCCTTGCGCAGATTGTCCTCCAGCACGCCGTTCTTGCGCCCTTCGGACTGGGTGTAGTCGGTGTTGTAGATGTCCATCGAGAACCAGGTCCCCTTCTGGGCGGCCAGCTTGATCCCCTCGTCGTCGACGAGGCTGGCGTGCTCGATGGTGTCGATGCCGGCGCGGATAGCCTCCTTGATGCCGGCCCCGCCGTGGGCGTGGGCGGCGACCTTCAGGCCGGCCATGTGGGCCTCGTCGGCCACGGCCTTCATCTCGTCATAGGTCAGCTGCTGCTGGCCCGGCTCGTCGCCGCGCGAGAAGACCCCGCCGGTGGCGCAGATCTTGATCACCTGGGCGCCGTACTTCTTCAGCGTGCGCACCGCCTTGCGGGCCTCGTCGGGGCTGTCGATGTTGTAGGGGGCCTTCTGGTCCATCGACGGCGGGAAGAAGGTGCTGTCGCAATGGCCGCCGGTCGCCCCGATGGCGTAGGTGGCGGTGACGATGCGCGGGCCGGGCACGACGCCCTCGTCGATGGCCTCGCGCAGGCCCACGTCGTTGAAGCGGTCGGCCCCGACGTTGCGCACGGTGGTGAACCCGGCCTCCAGCGTGGCCTTGGCGTTGGCGGTCTGGGTCACGCTCCAGAAGGCGTCGCTGAACTGCAGGGCGTTGTAGCCGCCATAGACCGGCGAGGCGTCGAGATGCACGTGCATGTCGATCAGGCCCGGCAGCAGGGTCGCGCCCGGCAGGTCGACGGCCTCGGCCTCCGGGGGGATCGCGAAATCGCCGGCCTTGCCGACGGCGGTGATCCGGCCGGCGACGACCAGCACCACCGGCTTTTCGACATAGCGCCCGGTGGCGACGTCCAGCAGGCGGGCGGCGGTGACGACCTTGGTCTCGGCGGCATGCGCCACGGTCGAGGCCAGCATAAGGGCCGCCAGGGTCGAAATCGTCAGTCCACGCATCCGGTCGGCCTCGCTTCGAGTTGCAGGCGAGGACGCTAGAGCGTGACCGTGAAAGTGGAAAGGGCGGCCGCGCATGGCGACCGCCCCTTTTTCGTCAGGCCTTGAAGAAGGCCAGCAGGTCCGGGTTGATGATCTCCGGATGCGTGGTGCACATGCCGTGCGGCAGGCCCTTGTAGACCTTCAGCTCGCCCTTCTTGACCAGCTTGGCAGACAGCAGCGCCGAGTCGGCGATCGGCACGATCTGGTCGTCATCGCCGTGCATCACCAGCACCGGCACGTCGACCTTTTTGAGATCGTCGGTGAAGTCGGTCTCGGAGAAGGCCTTGATGCAGTCGTAGTGGGCCTTGACGCTGCCGGTCATGCCCTGGCGCCACCAGTTCCAGATCACGCCCTGGTCGACTTTCGCGCCCGGACGGTTGAAGCCGTAGAACGGGCCGGCCGGCACGTCGTAGAAGAACTGGGCGCGATTGCCGGCGGTGGCGGCGCGGAAGCCGTCGAACACCTCGATCGGCAGGCCGCCGGGGTTCTTGTCGCTCTTGACCATGATCGGCGGCACCGCGCCGATCAGCACGGCCTTGGCCACGCGGCCCGGCTTGGCGCGGGCGACATAGTGGATCACCTCGCCGCCGCCGGTCGAATGGCCGACGTGGATCGCGTTCTTCAGGTCGAGGTGGTCGGTCAGGGCCGCGACGTCGGCGGCGTAGGTGTCCATCTCGTTGCCGGTGTCGGTCTGGGTCGAACGGCCGTGACCGCGACGGTCATGGGCGATCACCCGGAAACCCTGGGCGTAGAAGAACATCATCTGGTTGTCCCAGTCGTCGGCCGTCAGCGGCCAGCCGTGGTGGAACACGATCGGCTGGGCGGTCTTGGGACCCCAGTCCTTGTAGTAGATCTGCACGCCGTCCTTGGTCGTGACGAAACCGCTGCTCATGGTCTTGGCTCCTGGGGAAGAGATCGCGGGCGCAGCCGCGGCGAAGGACGGCGTGACCGCGAAAGCCGCCAGGCCCAGGCCAGCGGCGAGGACGTCCCTGCGCGAGGCGCCGTCGTCGGAAGGTTGGGTGGTCATCGCTCGCCCTCTGCATCGAACAATCGGGGGCGGCGTCATGCCGCCCCCGAGCCGGTGCAAGGTGGCCCAGCCCGTCTCATGGGGCTTGAACGTATCACGCGACCGCTGGGACGAACGCGCCGAGGCGTGCAGCATCTCGCATGCCCGCTCGACCGCGTTTGCCGAAGCCTGGCCCAGGCGCCATCCTCGCGCGATGTCCGACCGCTACGAACCCGCCTCCGACTTCCTCAAGCGGGTCATCGCCGAGCAGGCGCCGCTGTCCGGCGCCGAGGGGGCCGAGGAGAACCTGCACCGGCTGATCGCGCTGACCGCCGACGCCGACCGGTCGAACCGCGACTGGGCGGTTCTGCTGCTGTCCCAGGAGGAGGTCGACGGCCCCGAAGTCCGCGAGGCGCTATTGCGCGCGGCAAACGACGAAGACGACATCGTTCGGGCCGAGGCGATGCTGGGCCTGGCGCAGCGCGACGCCAGCCTGGCCCTGCCCTTCGTGCGGGCGGCGCTCGCCGCCGAGACCGTCGCTGGCCCCGCGCTCGAGGCCGCCGCGCTGTGCGCCCATCCTTCGCTGGTCGCCGACCTGAAGGTCTGGGCCGAGCCGTCGGACGAGACCTATATCGACGCCCTGGCCGCCGAGGCGCTGGCGGCCTGCGAGGCGGCGTCTTCGCCGCTGGGTTAGATCCGCGGGCCTACTCGACGCGGGGCAGCACCAGGGCCACGCGCAGGCCCGGGCCCATGCCGTTGTATTCGCCCGGCCCCTCGGCCAGCTCCAGCCGGCCGCCGTGCGAGGCGGCCACCGCCTGCACCAGCGACAGGCCAAGGCCCGCGCCCGGCTCGCTGCGGCTGTTCTCCAGGCGGACGAAGCGCTGAACCACCCGGGCGCGGTCCTCCTCGGGCACGCCGGGGCCGGTGTCGGTGACCGAGAACTCCAGCTCGCCCGACGAGCGGCGGCGCAGGCGCAGCATGATCGCCCCGCCCTCGGGCGTGTATTTGATGGCGTTGTCGAGCAGGTTGGCCAGGGCCTGGGCGATGAACTCGCGGTTGCCGCGCAGGGACAGGGCCGGGGTGATCTCTGCCTTGAAGTCGAGCCCCTTGTCCTCGCAGGAGAACTCGTAGAGCTCGGCCATGTCGGTGGCCAGGTCGCTGGCCTCGAACGGCTTCTGGTCAGGGGCCTGGCCGGCGGCCTGCAGGCGGGCGATCGCCAGCACGGCGTTGAAGGTCTTGAGCACGCCGTCGGCGTCCATCAACGCCGTTTCCAGCGCCGCCACCGGGTCGCCCTTGCCGTTCTCGGCGTCGATCAGGGCCACCTCCATGCGGGCGCGCAGGCGGGTCAGGGGGCTGCGCAGGTCGTGGGCGATGGCGTCGCCGGCGTGGCGCAGGCCGCCCATCAGCCGCTCGATGCGGTCGAGCATGTCGTTCAGGCCCTCGGCCAGCTCGTCGTACTCGTCGCGAGCGCCGCGGATCTTGGCCCGGGCATGCAGGTCGCCGCCGCGCACGGCGTTCACCACGTCCACAAGACCCTGCATGCTGCGGCTGACATTGCGGCTGATCAGCACCCCGCCGGCCAGCCCCAGGATGATCACCAGCGCGCCGGCGCCCCACAGGGCCCGCACGATCTTCATCACATAGCCCTGGGACTCCGCGACGTCGGCGCCGACGAACAGGATCTCGCCCCCCGCCAGCCGCTCCTGTACGCCGCGCGCCGAGCGCCGGACGGTCGCGCCGTCCAGATCGGTCTCGGTCAGGGTGAAGCTGCGCCAGGTCGGCCCCGCGCCGGTGAAGTCGTCGATCGGCGACTCCTCGATCGAGCCGGTGATCCGCTTGCCGGTCTTGTCGGCGAAGTAATAGAGGAACGGCCGCTCGCCGATGGCCCGCTCGACCAGGGTCTGGTTCAGGGCGTTGACCCCGCCCTGGCGATAGGCCGCCTCCAGGCTCTCCATCTCGCGGGTGATCTCGGCGTCGGCGCGCCGGTCCACCTCGCCGGCGGTGGCGATGTAGATATAGCCGAGGAACGCCGTCGCTGCGGCCGCGAACAGGGCCAGGAACAGCAGGGTCAGCCGGAAAGGCGTCGATCGAACAAGGCGCGGCAGGCGCATGGCTTCAGGTCTTCTTGCCGATCAGAACGTCGAGGTCACGCCGGCCATCCAGGACCCGCAACACCTCGGCGCCGCCCGTGATCGGGCGATAAACGATGATCCACGGCTTGACGCTGTGAAGGCGCGCGCCGCTGTGCGTAGCTCGGCCAAGGTGAGGAAAGGCCGCCAGGTTTGGCAAGACCTTCTCCAGCCTCCTCAGCACCGAGGTCGCGGCCGAAAGCCCGTTGTCGGCGGCGACCTGTCGAAAGATGTCCCGAAGATCCGCCTCGGCCTTGGCCGTGGTGACTAAGCGCGGCGGCGCCACGAGCGGGCGTCAGGCTTTGGGCGGGGACTGGAGGAACCGCGAGGTTTCCTCCGCGATCAGTCGGTCCATGTCGAGAACCGGGCGGTCGCCGCGTTCCAGCTGGACTTCCGCTTCCGCGACGAGCGCCTCGAGCGCTTCGTGGTTGCGGACGGCCCAGGCGTCGAGGTCGGCGTCGGACAGTTCCGGCCCGACGGGAGCATCTTGCTGAACGGACTTCACCGGCTTGTTCATGGCCTCCAGCCTACCACGCCCCGCCCGAGCCGCCTACGGATCGAGCCGGTAGCCGGCCCCGCGCACGGTCTGCAGCATGGCCCGGTCGAACCCCTTGTCGATCTTCGATCGCAGGCGCGAGATGTGCACGTCGATGACGTTGGTCTGTGGGTCGAAGTGGTACTCCCACACCTTCTCGAGCAGCATGGTGCGGGTCACCGACTGGCCGGCGTGGCGCATCATGAACTCCAGCAGCTGGAACTCCCGGGGCTGGAGATCGATCTCCTTGCCCTGGCGATGGACCGTGCGGTTGATGAGGTTCATCTCGAGCTCGCCGACCTTCAGGGTCGTCGCGACCGCGCCCGTCTCGCGACGACGCGACAGGGCCTCGACACGGGCGATCAGTTCGGGGAAGGCATAGGGCTTGACTAGGTAGTCGTCGGCGCCGGCCTTCAGGCCGTCGACGCGGTCGCCCACCTCGCCCAGAGCCGACAGGAACAGCACCGGCGTCTGGTCGCCCTCGCGGCGCAGGGTCGAGACCACCTCGACGCCGTTCTTCTTGGGCATCATCCGGTCGACGATCAGCACGTCGAAGCCGCCCTTGCCGGCCTCGACCAGGCCCGCCTCGCCGTCCGGCGCATGGACGCAGGCGTAGCCAGCCTCGGTCAGGCCATGGGACATGGCGCCGGCGGCCTCGAGATCGTCCTCGATAATCAGAATACGCATCAGCCAACCCCTCGTGCGCCGATGGAGAAACGATCCACGTTCTCCCGATTCGACCAACCGGCGCGATAGTAGCCGGGTCGATACCGGCTTTGCGAGGCAGCGTACCTTAAACCTTGGTCACATACGAAAAGCCCCGCCTCGATTTATCGAGGCGGGGCTGGTCTTTCACACCGGACAGATCGCTTACGGAGCGATCTTGATCGCGATGATGGTCGGGCGGCCGGCGCGGATGATGCGCAGGTTGACGCTCGGACGCTGCAGCTTCTTGGCCGCCTCGATGGCGGCGTTGACCTCGCCGATCGAGGTGACCGGCTCGCCGTTGATGCTGCTGATCACGTCGCCCTTGCGCAGGCCCTTCTCGCCGGCGTCGGACGAAGGCTTGACGCTGTCGATCAGCAGGCCCTTCACGGCGCTGTCGATGCCGTTGGCCTTGCGGGCCGCATCGTCCAGGGGCGCCAGGCTCATGCCCAGGGCCTCGGCCTTCGGCGCGGCCGGCTTGGCCGGCGCGGCCTTGTCGCCGCCGTCCTCGTTGTCGTTGTCGGCCAGTTCCTTCTCGGTCGGACGCACGCCCGAACGAATCTCCACGGTGCGGGGCTTGCCGCCGCGCAGCACGGCCAGCTTGATGACCTCGCCCGGACGGGCCTTGGCCACTTCGCGGGTCAGCTCCGAGCCGCTCTTGATGTCCACGCCGTTGACGCTGGTGACCACGTCTTCCGGCATCAGGCCGCCGCGTTGGGCCGGACCGCCCGGAACCAGGTCGGCGACGATGGCGCCCTTGGTGCCGGCCAGGCCCTGGGCCTCGGCCATCTCGCTGGTGAACGGCTGGATCTGGGCGCCGATGTAGCCGCGCACCACCTTGCCGCCGTTGATCAGCTGCTTGGCGGTGGCCTCGGCCACGTCGGCCGGGATCGCGAAGCCGATGCCCACCGAGCCGCCGGTCGGCGAGAAGATCGCCGTGTTCACGCCGATCACCCGGCCGTAGATGTCGAACGACGGACCGCCCGAGTTGCCGCGGTTGATCGGGGCGTCGATCTGGATGTAGTCGACGAACTGCGAGGAGTTGTCGCCCAGGTCGCGGCCGTAGGCCGAGATGATGCCCGCCGTGGCGGTGCCGCCCAGGCCGAACGGGTTGCCGATGGTGATCACCCAGTCGCCGACGCGCGGACGGGCCTGGTTCTCGAAATTCACGAACGGGAACGCCGCGCCCTTGGCCTTCGGATCGATGACCTTGATCACCGCCAGGTCGGTGCTTTCGTCACGGCCGACCACGGTGGCCTTCAGCTCGCGGCCGTCCTTCATGACGACGTTGATGCCGTCGGTGTCGGCGTCGGCCACCACGTGGTTGTTGGTGACGATGTAGCCGTCGGCCGAGATGAAGAAGCCCGAGCCCGAGGACTGTTGCTTGGGCGCGGCCTGGGCGTCCTCGCCCTCCTCGCCCGGCTTCTGGCCGCGCGGCACGATGTCGAACGGCAGGCCTTCCAGCCCCGGGATGCGCAAACGGGCCTTGGGATCGGCCTTCGAGGTCACGTCGATCTGCACGACGGCCGGCGAGACCTTCTCGAAGATGTCGGCGAAGGACAGCGGCGCGCCGGGCGGCGGGGCGAACATCGGGGCGCTGGTCGCCGAAGCGCGCACCAGCTGCGGCTCCTGCTCGGCCGCGCCGGCCGGCCCCATGCGCATGCCCACGCCCGCCAGAGCGGCGCAAGCAACGCCGGCCCCCGCGACGGCGCCAACAATGAATCCTGACTTCCGAGCAGCCATCTTTCGTCTTTCCTCACCCACGACGCTCCGCGCCGGGTTCTCGAACAGAACCTAGTTGCACCAGCAATTCGTGCAACGGTTCCAGGATTATCTTTCCTTCATCCTCGCGGCGTTTCTTGCGGCCTCATCAGGGCGCAATCGTGTCATTCGCCCTCGAGTAGTCCCTTCAGCCGCGCCTCTTCCTCCGCCGACAGCGCTTCCGGCGCAGCTTCGGGGCTGCGCCGACGCCGCAGCAGCGCGACCATCAGCCCCCCGCCGGCCAGCAGAACCGCCAGCGGCGTAAGCCAGAGCACCGCGTTTCCAGCCGAGAACGGCGGCTTCAGCAGCACGAACTCCCCGTAGCGCTGGGTCAGGAACGCACGGATCTCCGCGTCGCTCCGCCCCTGCTTCACTTGGTCGCGCACCAGAAGACGCAGGTCATGGGCCAGGGCCGCCTCGGAATCGTCGATGGACTCGTTCTGGCAGACCAGGCAGCGCACTTCCTTGAACAGATCGCGCGCCCTGGCCTCCTGGGCGGGATCGGGCAGGCGCTCGGAAGGGTCGGACGCGGCGGCCATGCAGGCGATGGCGGCCATCGCTATCGCGATCCCCCTCAGTCGCTTCGGCACAGCTCCCCCAGAGGGGCAGCATCTACGTCGGACCAGATCCTCCCCCCTTGGGGGAGGTGGCCCGAAGGGCCGGAGGGGGTCTGCGATCACGCCTGCGCTCCCTTGGCTTTCCTGGCGACGCCCATGCGCAGGCGCCGGTCCGACAGCGACACCACGCCGCCCAGGGCCATCACCAGCGGTCCCAGGAAGATCAGCCGCACCCACGGATTGACATAGGCCCGCACCAGCCAGGCCGGCTGGCCGTTCGCGCCCGCCCGGCGCTCGCCGATGACCACGTAGAGGTCGTCCAGGCCGCGCGGGCACAGCGCCACTTCCGAGGTCGTCTGGCCGCCGGTGGGGAAGAACCGCCGCTCGGGCTGGGCCGTGCAGACCAGGCCCCCACCCAGCTTCTCGATCCGCACGATCCCGCGCTCGGCCAGGTAGTTGGGCCCCTCCAGCGTGCCGACGTCGGCCAGGGTCAGCACATAGCCGCCCAGCTCGATCTTGCCGCCGACGCTGAGGGCCTGGGCGCTTTCCACCTTCCAGGCGGTCTCGAAGCTGGCGCCCAGCACGAAGAGGCCAAGGCCCGCGTGGGCGATGGTCGTGCCCCAGGCCCCGCGCGGCAGGCCGCCGGCCCGACGTCGCACCTCGGCCCAGGGGACGCGGAAGGCCTTCACCCGTTCGAAGAGCTCGGCCAGCGCCCCGCCGATCAGCCAGAAGCCCAGGACGAGACCCAGGCTCGCCAGCGCCTTGCGCGGGGTGACCACGGCGTAGGCGACGAGGCCCAGGATCGCGGCGACCAGCAGGGCCAGCCACAGCCGGCGCACCACCAGGCGCGCGTCGCCCCGCTTCCAGGCCAGGAGCGGTCCTGCCGGCAGGATGGCAAGCGCCAGCACCAGCAGCGGCGTGAAGGTCAGGTTGAAGAACGGCGGGCCCACCGAGACGGCCTCGCCGTCCATGGCCTCGCGGATCAGCGGATAGAGCGTGCCCAGCAGCACCGTCGCCGTCGCCGCCGACAGAATGATGTTGTTGAGGACGATGGCGCTCTCGCGGCTCACCGGCGCGAACAGGCCGCCGGCGTTCAGGCTGGGCGCGCGGATCGCGAACATCAGGAAGCCGAACCCCGCCGCGATCCCCATGATGGTCAGCAGCAGCACCCCGCGCGTCGGGTCGACGGCGAAGGCGTGGACGCTGGTCAGCACGCCCGAGCGCACCAGGAACGCCCCCAGCATCGAGAAGCCGAAGGCCGCCAGCGCCAGGAACACCGTCCAGCCCGGCAGAGCGCCGCGCTTTTCCAGCACGATGGCCGAGTGCAGCAGGGCGGCGCCGATCAGCCAGGGCATGAAGCTGGCGTTCTCGACCGGGTCCCAGAACCACCAGCCGCCCCAGCCCAGCTCGTAATAGGCCCAGAAGGCGCCCAGAGTGATGCCGACGGTCAGCAGGCTCCAGGCCGCCAGGGTCCAGGGCCGCACCCAACGGGCGAAGGCCGCGTCGACCTTGCCCTCGATCAGGGCGGCGACGGCGAACGAGAACACCACCGAAAAGCCCACATAGCCAGCGTAGAGGAACGGCGGGTGAACGGCCAGCGCCCAATCCTGCAACAGCGGATTGAGCGAGCGGCCCTCCACCGGCGGATCGGCCAGGCGGGTCAGCGGGTTCGAGGCGAAGACGGTGTAGGCCAGGAACAGCACGCCCAGCGCGCCCTGCACGGCCACGGCCCAGGCCCGCAGGCGCGGCGGCAGGCGCTCGCCGAACACCGCCACGGCCGCGCCGTAGCCGGTCAGCACCAGGCACCACAGCAGCATCGAACCCTCGTGGCTGCCCCAGGCGCCGGCCACCTTGTAGAGCAGCGGCTTGGCGGTGTGGGAGTTGGCCGCCACGTTGGCCACCGAGAAGTCGGACGTCACGAAGGCGTAGATCAGGGCGGCGAAGGCGCAGGCCAGGGCCGCGAAGGCGCCCAGCGCAGCGCCGCGCCCAGCGCCCGCCAGCACGCCCGAGCGCCGCCACGCGCCGGCGGCGGAAAGACCCGTCTGGGCGACCGAAAGCGCCAGGGCCAGAACCAGCGCGAAGGCGCCGAACTCGACGATCATTTGGCGGTCTTCTCCGCACCATAGGATGGCGGGGAAGCTCCCTCGCCGCGCCACTCGCCCTGCTCCTTGATGGCCTTGGCCACCTCGCGCGGCATGTAGCGTTCGTCGTGCTTGGCCAGCACCTGCTTGGCGACGAACACGCCGCCCTCGTCGAAGGCGCCGGTGGCGACGATCCCCTGCCCCTCGCGGAACAGGTCAGGCAGGTCGCCCTGGTAGCGCACCTTGCTGGTCGCCTTCTGGTCGGCGACCGTGAACTCCACCAGGCCGTCGGGATGCTTGACCACGCTGCCGGCCTGGACGAGGCCGCCCAACTGCACCTTGCGGCCGGCCGGCACGTGCGCCTCCTGGGCCTGGGCAGGGGTGTAGAACAGCGAGATGGAGTCCCGCATGCCGTACAGCGCCAGCCCCACGGCCAGGGCGGCGACCGGCGCGATCGCCAGCAGGATGGTCAGGCGCCGGCGCGCCTTGCGGGACTTGGGAAGCAAGCTCATCGGACGCCCGGGTTCTGGGGAGCGGTGTCGGCGGCCTGGCGCAGGGCGGCCAGCACGCGGGGCTGGTCCTTGAAGCGCTGGGAGGCGTCCTTCAGGGCCGCGTCACGGCGGGCGACATCGCCCAGCACGGCGTAGGCGCGCACCAGGCGCACCCAGCCCTCGGGATCGTCGGGCGCGGCGGCCAGCCTTTGAGCGAGACCTTCGACCATGCCCTGGATCATCTCCGGCGTGACGTCGCCAGCGGCGGCCTGCTGCGGCGCCGCGTCGACCAGGCGGCCGGCCTGGGCGGTGCGGTCGATCTCGGCGGCCAGCACCGGGCGGCGGGGGTCGTCCACGGCCAGGTCGGCCAGCACCGCGCGCCAGCCGGTAAGGCCCGCCTCCAGCTTGCCGTCGGCGATCTCGCCCTTGGCCAGGTGATAGCGGGCCGACAGGTTCTTCGGATCGCGCTTCAGCGCCTCGGTGAAGGCCGTGCGGGCGTCGGCGCCCACCTGCCCTTGCTCGCTGGTCACGAAGGCCTCGCCCAGGGCGGTCCACAGGTCGGCGCGCTGCGGCGCCAGGCGCACGGCCTTGCGCAGCGCCTCGGCCGCGCCCACCGCGTCGCCGCCGGCCATGCGGGCGATGGCGAGGTTGCGATAGAGCTCGGGATTGGCGCCGTCCTTGCCGCGGGCCGCCTGCTCGAGGATCGCCACGATGCGCGGCGGGTCCAGCATGGCCGCGTCCCCGGCTCGCCATTCGGCCACTCGCCTGGCGAAAGGCTGGTCCGGCGCGCCCGGCGCGCCGACGGCGACATAGAGGCCCAGCGCCAGCAGCGGCGCCAGCGCGGCGATCGTTACGACCACGCGACGCGGACCCAGGCCTTCCTTGGGCCAGGCCGCGCTTTGGTCGGCGGCGGCCAGCAGGCGGCGGCCGGCCTCGGCCCGGGCGGCCTTCAGCTCGCCTTGCGCCAGCAGGCCCCGCTCGGCCAGGTCGTCGATCTCGGAAAGCTGGCGACGATGCACGGCCAGGGCCGGATCGTCCCCGGCGGGCGCCATGCCACGCGCCGCGCCTCGCAGCACCAGGGCGGCGACGGCGGCGGACAGACCCGCGGCGGCGATCCAGAAGCCGATCATGGCCAGAAACCGATCATGAGACCGCTGTTAGCCGGAGAAGCAGCCGCCCGTCAGTGAAAAAACGCTCTTAAGGGAGGGATTAGGCCGCCATGGCCGCGACGGCGCGGCGGCGGACGATCTCGGCGGTCTTCTCGTCACGCGTATGGACGATGTAGCCGGCGGCGATATCGAGATAGGCCCGGGCGATCTGCGGGTCGCCGCCCTCGCCGGTGCGGGCGACGTGCAGGCAGTCCTCGATATACTGGTCCAGGCGCTGGTTCAGCTTCTCCAGCGCCTTGGTGCGGGTCGAGCCATAGCCGGCCTGGGCCGCGCAGGGACGCAGGTCCTCGATGAAGGCCAGGGCCGCTGCGGCCCGGCGCACCAGAGCTTCGTCCGGGGCCGCATCCAGCTTGGGCACGCCCTTGCCGCCGCCCATCTTGCCCATCATCGAGATCGGCCGCGACGGCAGGGCCAGGGACAGCTCCTTGTCGGCCGCGTTCATCCGCAACTCGGCCGCCTGGGCCGCCGCCTGCTTGAACTTCGACAGACGCTTGCCCCACGGGCCGTCCTTGGCCACGTCCACGGCCTGCTCGAACTCGGTCAGCTGGTTGGCGATGCGCTGGGCGCTGGCCGCCGCCTCACGCCCGGCCGCCTCGCCGCCGGAAAGGTCGAAGGCGCGGACGTGCTCGATGCTGGCCTCGATGTCGGCCAGCATGCGCTCGCCGAAGGCCTTGACCTCCGACGACGCCAGATAGCGATCGTTGGGGCGATCCATCACCGCCGAGATCACCCGCAGGATCCGCCACGGCTCGGGCAGGTGCGCGGCCAGCATCTCGAACATCCGGGGACCGGCGTCGCCGCTGATGGCGCAGGCGTCGCGATAGGCCAGGCGCGCAGAGGCCGCGCGCTCGCCGTTCATCCGGCTGACCCACTCCGACAGCCGCGGCAGGGCGTTGCGGACGATCACCGACAGGTCGAGATAGTCGGCCAGGGCCTCTGCGTCGCAGATCCTGCCCACCGCCTCGAACTCGGGGCGGGTCGGCTCGCGCAGGCCGCGCGCGGCGATCTTGCACAGCTGGTTGAAGACGTCGGGTGCGCCGTTATCGAGGTCCCAGGGATTGCAGCGCGCCGCGCCCTCGGCCACCTGGCGCGGAGCCTCGGCCTTCAGGGCGATCCACAGCAGGGCCAGCGCCCGGCGTGGAAACTGCGGCAGGTCGGCCGCCCGCGGCTGGCACAGCGGCGCGATCGGCGAAAGGATGGTGTTGCGGACGTAGCGGTCGGCCGTCTCGTCCTCGACGATGGCGCGCACGGTCGACAGCGCCCCGCCCGTCGCATTGGCCAGCGCCAGCTCGAGACTGCGCAGAGCCGCATCGGGCGCGGTCTCGACCAGCGTCCGGATGATCTGCAGTTTTTGCGCGGCGAGTGCGGCCATGGATCTCCGCCGGGAACTGGGGGGTCCTGGCAGCGTCAACCATGTTGCGGACGAGGTTAAAACTTTCCGAAACCGCTGCTTTTTCAACGTCGGAAGGCAAGGCGAATGGTCGCGGGGGCTTTCTCTCCACCTTCGCGACAGCGCGCTCGCCTGAAAATGGCGCCCGGTAGCGTTAACCCTCGGCGCGGGGCAGCGACAGCACGACCCTAAGGCCCCCCAGGGGCGAATCGTCCAGCGTCACCGAGCCGCCATAGGCTCGCGCCAGTTCGTCGACGATCGACAGGCCAAGGCCCGTGCCCGGCGTATGCTCGTCCATCCGCTGGCCGCGCTTGAGCGCCTGGGCCCGCTGCTCGGGCGGAATGCCCGGACCGTCGTCGTCGACGACCAGCAGCATCTTGCCCTCGCCGTCGGCCTTCGCCTCGGCCCGGATCCTGGCCTTCGACCACTTGCCGGCGTTCTCCATGACGTTGCCGGCCAGCTCCATGAAGTCCTGCCGCTCGCCCTGGAAGCACAGGTCTTCGGGACAGCGCCAGTCGATCTCAACGCCCCGGCCGTCGCCCTTGTCCTGGAAGATCCGCTCCAGCGTCACCGCCAGTTCGTCGAGGATCGGCTCGACCGGCGTGCGCTCGCCGCTGGTCTGCGAGCGGGCCGCCGCCCGCGCCCGGCGCAGATGGTGGTCGACCTGCTCGCGCATGGTCTGGGCCTGGCGCTCGACCACCTCGGCCAGCGATCCGCCCTGCTGACTGGCCTCGGTCAGCATCACCGACAGCGGCGTCTTCAGGGCGTGGGCCAGGTTGCCGACGTGGGTGCGCTGGCGCTCGACGACTTCCTGATTGTGGGCCAGGAGGCCGTTCAGCTCCTCGGCCAGCGGCTCCAGCTCCACCGGATAGGGGCCGGCCAGCCGCTCGGCCTTGCCGCGCCGCACGTCGGCGATCTCGCGGCGCAGGCGGAAGATCGGCTGCAGGCCGAAGCGCACCTGCACGACGATCGCCAGGATCAGGCCCGCGCCCAGCAGCAGCAGGGCGAAGATCGTGATCCGGCCGAAACGGTCGGCGTCGGCGTCGATCGGCGAGCGGTCCTCGGCGGCGATGAACACAACGGGATCTGGATAGTTGGGCAGCCGCGCCAGGATCGCCGCCGCCCGCAGCGGCTTGTCCTGCGGACCGTGCATGTCGAAGAACTGGGTCTTGCCCGGATCGGCGGTCAGCCGGTCGATCTGGGTGGTCGACAGCATGAGATCGCTGTCGAACAGCGAGCGCGAGCGCTCGACCGCCCGCAGCGCGCCGTTGCGCTGGGCGAAGATCGTCCAGTAGCGGCCCGAATAGGCCCGCGTGGCCCGGATGTCGGTCAGGAACGGCGCCTTCAGCACCCCGTCCTCCACCGCCGAGCCGGCGTAGAGGTCGTCGGTCAGAACCGCCAGCGACTGGTCGAACCGGCGGATGGCCGCGTCACGGAACTGGGCGGTCAGGAAGGCCCCGGCGGCCAGCAGGACGATCAGCGTCCAGCTGGCCGCCAGCAGCACCAGCCGCCGGACGAGCGAGCGCTTGCGGAAGCCGAGCAGCATCAGACGCCGCCGCGCGGGATCACCCGGCGGTCTCGCCTTCCAGCGGGATCAGCCGATAGCCCAGGCCGCGCACCGTCTCGATGCGGTCGGCGCCCAGCTTCTTGCGCAGCCGGCCGATGAACACCTCGATGGTGTTTGAGTCACGGTCGAAGTCCTGGTCGTACAGGTGCTCGACCAGCTCGGTGCGGCCGATCACCCGGCCCTGGTGCATCATCATGTAGTGCAGCAGGCGGTATTCCAGAGAGGTCAGGCGCAGCGGCTCGCCGTTGACGCTGGCTCGCGCCGCGCGCGGGTCCAGGCGCAGGCCGCCGCAGGTCAGGCTCGGCGCGGCATGGCCGGCCGAGCGCCGCAGCAGCGCCCGCAGGCGCGCCAGCAGTTCCTCGGTATGGAAAGGCTTGGTCAGGTAGTCGTCGGCGCCCGCGTCGAAGCCGGCGACCTTTTCGCTCCAGGCGCCGCGGGCGGTGAGGATCAGCACCGGCGTGGCGACGCTGCCGCGCCGCCAGCGTTCCAGCACCGACACCCCGTCCACCTTGGGCAGGCCCAGGTCGAGGATCACCGCGTCATAGGGCTCGGTCTCGCCCAGGAACTGGGCTTCCTCGCCGTCGGCGGCATGGTCGACGGCGTAGCCGGCGTCGGCCAGGGCCAGCTTCAGCTGGCGCGACAGGTCGGGATCGTCTTCGACGAGCAGAATGCGCATGTTAACCTAGGAACTCCTTAGCCCCCGCTGAGGATCTGGCCGCTCTCGGCGTCGACGATGAAGTCGATGCGGCGGCCGTCGGTCGTCGCCCAGCGGATGCGATAGTTGCGCCCTTCCAGGCCCGCGTCGAGCAGGCGACCGGGAGTGCGGCGCGCGATGCGGTCGATGACCACGCTCAGCGGCACCAGCCGGCCCGACTGAACGCCGCCACGCGCCTGGTCCTGCCGGGCGCGCCAGTCGGCGCCCAGGGAGTCAGGGCCGCGCTGGGCCAGAGCCGCGCCCGGGAGGGCGGCGACGATGGCGGCTGCGGCGAGTATGGCTCGGATCGGCTTCATGGCGTCCGGTTTAGCCGGGTACGGCTGAATGGAGACTGAACGCGGGGTTTATGAACGGTGTGCGACGTCCTGTCACGGGCCAAGGCCACGCTCCGGCGCAATCGGAGATCACATAAAGATATCTTTATGTCTTGATTGACAACGCTCGCGACCCCAGGCTTGATAAGGGGGTCGTGGTCTGCGGGCGCTTGCGCGTCCAAAGCTAAGAGGGAAGCCGGTGCGAAACCGGCGCTGCCCCCGCAACTGTAAGCGGCGAGCGGCCGTCCGATACGTGTCACTGGCGCCCCGAACTCGACTCGGTGGGGCGCCGGGAAGGCCAGGACGGCGGCGTTGACCCGCGAGCCAGGAGACCTGCCTCGACAGATAACGTCCTCCGGCGGGGTGCCCGGTCTGGTCGCGAGTTCCAGGCGCGGATCGGCCATACCGTTCGCGCGCCTGCGCGCCTGCGCCCCGTCCAGCCTCCGTCACCATCGAGACAGAGGCTAGTAAATGACCGTCACCGTCGCCGCCCTCGGCTTCCCCCGCATCGGCCCCCAGCGCCGCCTGAAGACCGCCCTCGAAGCCCACTGGGCCGGCCGCCTGGACGCCGCCGGGCTCCAGACCGAAGCCGCCGCCTTGCGCGCCCTGGCCTGGCGCCGCCAGGCCCACCTCGGCGTCGACCACGTGCCCAGCAACGACTTCTCGCTTTACGACCATGTCCTCGACACCGCCGTCATGGTCGGCGCGGTTCCCGCCGCCTACGGCTGGGCCGGCGGCCCGGTGGACCTGCCGCTCTACTTCGCCATGGCCAGAGGAACGCAAGATGGCGGCACGCAAGGCCGCCAGGCCTGCGATCACGGCTGCGCCCACGAGACCTCGGCCACCGGCCTGCCGGCGCTCGAAATGACCAAGTGGTTCGACACCAACTATCACTACCTGGCGCCTGAGCTCTCGCCCGGCCAGGCCTTCGCCCTGACCTCGACCAAGGTCGTCGACGACTTCCTCGAGGCCAAGGCGCAGGGGATCTTCACCCGCCCGGTGATCCTGGGCCCCGTCACCTTCCTCAAGCTGGCGAAAAGCAAGGACCCCGTCCCGAACGGGGACTTCCAGCCACTGTCGCTGCTTTCGGCCCTGCTGCCCGTCTACGCCGAGGTGCTTCAGCGCCTGGCCGTGGCCGGCGCCGACTGGGTGCAGATCGACGAGCCGTGCCTGGCGCTCGACCTCACCGACTTCGAGCGCGCCGAGATCCGCCGCGCCTACGGCGCCCTTACCCACGCCGCCCCGCGGATCCGCATCCTGCTGGCCAGCTACTTCGGGACCTACGGCGACAACCTCGCCACCGCCGCCAACCTGCCCGTCGACGGCCTGCACCTGGATCTCGTCCGCGCCCCGCAGGATCTCGACGCCGCCATCGCCCTGGCCCGCGACAGCCTGGTTCTCGAACTCGGCGTCGTCGACGGCCGCAACGTCTGGCGCGCCGACCTGACGGCCATCCTCGACCGGGTCGAGCCGGTGGTCGCCGCCCGCGGCCCCGACCGGGTGATCCTGGCCCCGTCCTGCTCGCTGCTGCACACCCCGCTCGACCTCGCCATCGAGACCGATCTGGATCCCGAGGTCAGCCAGTGGCTGGCCTTCGCCGTGCAGAAGCTGGAAGAGCTGGCGATCCTGGCCAAGGCCCTGAACCAGGGCCGCGCCGCCGTCCGCGCGCAGCTCGACGCCGCAGGCGCCGCCGTCGCCGCGCGCAAGACCTCGCCGCGCATCCACGATCCCGCCGTCCAGGCCCGCGCCGCGGCCGTCACGACCCGGGACGCGACCCGCGCCACGCCGTTCGAGCAGCGCATCGTGCTGCAGCAGGCCAGGCTCGGCCTGCCGCCCCTGCCGACCACCACCATCGGCTCGTTCCCGCAGACCGCCGCCGTCCGCCAGGCCCGCGCCGCCCACGCCAAGGGCCAGCTGCCCGACGCCGACTACGCCGACTTCCTGCGCGCCGAGACCGCCCGCGCGGTGGCCTGGCAGCAGGAGATCGGCCTCGACGTGCTGGTCCACGGCGAGTTCGAGCGGAACGACATGGTCCAGTATTTCGGCGAGCGCCTGAACGGTTTCGTCTTCACCAGGCATGCCTGGGTGCAGTCCTACGGCTCGCGCTGCGTGCGCCCGCCGATCCTCTATGGCGACGTCTCGCGCCCTGCGCCGATGACGGTCGAGTGGTGGGCCTATGCGCAAGGCCTGACCGCCCGGCCGATGAAGGGCATGCTGACCGGCCCGGTCACCATCCTGCAATGGTCGTTCGTCCGCGACGACATCCCGCGCGGTGAAACCTGCCGCCAGATCGCCCTGGCCGTCCGCGACGAGGTCGTCGACCTCGAGGCCGCCGGCGCGAAGATCATCCAGATCGACGAGGCCGCCCTGCGCGAGGGCCTGCCCCTGCGCCGCGGCGACTGGGACGCCTATCTCGCCTGGGCCGTCGAGGCCTTCCGCATCGCCGCCTCAGGCGTGCGCGACGAGACCCAGATCCACACCCACATGTGCTATTCGGAGTTCAACGACATCATCGCCGCCATCGGCGCCATGGACGCCGACGTCATCTCCATCGAGACCGCGCGCTCGAAGATGGAGCTGCTCGACGCCTTCGAGGCTTATGCCTACCCGGCCCAGATCGGCCCCGGCGTCTACGACATCCACGCCCCCCGCAGCCCCGCCTCCGGCGAGATGCTCGACCTGCTGGCGAAAGCCGGCCAGCGCCTGTCGCCGGCCCAGCTGTGGGTCAATCCCGACTGCGGCCTGAAGACCCGCAAATGGGAAGAAGTCGAACCGGCCCTGACCAACATGGTCGCCGCCGCCAAGGCCGCCCGTGAGCAGCTGGTCGGGGCGTAGCCGCAACAAGGGGCGCATCGACCCGGTGCGCCCTTTCCAGTCCGTCATTCCTCCCCCTCGGCGGGCCCCCATTCGCTAGCGACAACCTGCACGAAGCAGGTGGATTTGATGTCGGCGAAGGGTGGTGAGCAGACATCAAATCCCTCTCTCATGGAGAAAGGGAGGGGCCCGCGCCGCAAGGCGTGGGAGGGTGAGTGGGTAGGCGAAGCCCTTGGGAAATCTTGGCGCTGTTTCGGGCGATGTGCCGGCGCGCCGGCTGAGGGTGTAACCACTCACCCTCCCATGCTTCGCATGGGCCCCTCCCTCTCTCTAAGAGAGAGGGTCGTTGCGCCCGATGTCCGCAACGGGTCGCGACCAGACATTGCCCGCCGGGCCGACTTCGGATTCTAGATCGACGTCGCGAGTACCTGTCGGTTCTGGCCAGCATCAGCCCTCGCGGCGAAAATGACCTGTTAGGCCTCAGGCCGAGATGTCGACCAGCACGCCGGTCAGTTCGCCGGTGGCCTGGGCCAGGGCCGCACCGGCCGCCTGGGTCGCCTTGGCGTTGGTCTGCGCCACCGCCAGCTGGGTCAGGTCGACAATGGCCGCGGCGGCCTCGCCCGAACCGGCCGGACGCGGCGGGGCGTAGCGGACGGCGGCGTTGGTTGCGGAAACCTGCACGGCGACTTCCCTTCTGGAAACACCGCGCAATCTGGTCGCCAGGCCTTAACCAGACCTGACCAGGCATGGTTAAGGTCCACCGCCCCTATCGCCGCTTGGGCGTATAGGGCTTCTGCTCGCGCCAGGCCTGGGCGAACTTCTCCAGGTCCTCGTCGATCGTCTCGGGCAGGGTGACGATCAGGCGGGCATAGAGATCGCCGCGATGGCCCTTGGCGTCGGCCAGGCCCCGGCCTTTCAGCCGCAGCTTCGAACCGCTGTTGGCCCCCTTGGGCACCGTCACGTTGACCGGGCCGTCGGGCGTCGGGGCCTCGACCTTGCCGCCCAGCACCGCATCGGGAACGCTGACCGGCAGGTCCATGACCAGGTGCTCGCCTTCCTTGCGGTAGATCGGGTGCGGCTTGACCGCCAGCTCGATCAAAGCATCGCCGTTGCCGCCGCGCCCCGGGCTGCCCTGGCCCTTCAGGCGCAGGGTCTGGCCTTCCTGGGCGCCGGCCGGGATGGTCACGTCGATCGTGCGGCCGTCCGAGAAGGCCACGCGCTTCTTGCCGCCCTTGATCGACTCTTCCAGGTCGATGTCGAGCCGCGCGCGCACGTCCGCGCCCTTGGCCGAGAACCCGCCGCCGCCGAAGCCGCCGCCGGCTCCCGCGCCGCGATTGCGGCCCAGGATGTCGCCGAACAGGTCGTTGAGGTCGATCTCGGGCCCATCGCCCCCGCCGCCGCCGCCGCCGCCGCGTCCAAAGCCCCCGCCCCGGCCAAAGCCGCCGCCGAACGGACCGCCGCCACCGCCGCCGAAGCCGCGCATGGTCTCGCGCCCGTCGGCGTCGATCTCGCCGGCGTCGAACTTCTTCTTCTTCTCGGCGTCGCCGAGGATGTCGAAGGCGGCGCTGATCTGCTTGAACTTGTCCTCGGCCTTCTTGTCCCCGGGATTGGTGTCGGGGTGATACTGCTTGGCCAGCTTGCGGAACGCCTTGCGGATCTCGTCCGCGCTCGCGCCGCGGGAAACGCCAAGCTCCAGATAGGGGTCGCGCGCCAAGGAAGGCCCTCAAGGAAGTACGGAAAATGCCGAAGCCCCTCAATTAGGCGGTTCCGCGCCGGGCGCAAGCCAAATGTTGCATTAATATCACAGAGCGATCGTCGCAGGCGCACCCCAGCCCCAGGTCGCCGAGCCCTGGGCCACCCTGGCCGACGGCGCCCCGGCCGCGCCGCCCGGCAGGTCGGCGGCCCGCATCGCCGCCGTCCAGACGAAGGCCGGCGTCGCCGTTTCCACCGTCCGCACCACCGTCTCGCCGTCGAGGATCTCCACCCGCCAGGCCTCGACCGCCTCGGCCAGCGGGACCTCGCCCTCCCAGCCGTCGCCGCCGACCCGCGCGCGGCGGATCCACGACAGCCGCACCTCGCCGCCCACGGTCCTGGCCCTCAGGTGCGCCGGCGACCACGGCCGCAGGGCGACGCCCCGCCAGGCCGCCTCGACCTGCGTCATCGCCGGTCCCGCCGCCGGGCCGCCGGCCGGCGCCGCGCGCCAGGCCAGCGGCAGGCCGCGCTCGGCCAGGCCCAGTTCGGCGCGAACCAGGGCCTCGTCGACCAGCACCACCGTCGCCCCGGCCGCAACCGACGCCGCCATGTCCGAGCCCTGCTGCCCGCGCAGCAGGCCGCCCAGCGCCCAGGCGTCCGGCCCGACCATCTCGGCGGTCAGGAACTGCAGCAGCTCCCAGCCCTCCGGACCGCGCACCGCCAGCAGGTTCTCGCCGGCCAGCACCGCCGCGCGGCTTCGGCTTTGCGGCGCGCCGCCCTCCAGCCGCACCACCAGCCGCGTCCCCCGGTCGAACCGATGGCGGGGCCCGGCCGGCAGGTCCGACAGCGTCGTCCCCACGCTCGCGCAGGCGCCCGCCGTCCCCCGTACGCGCAGCGCCTCCACCTCCGCCCCCGCATGCACGTCGAAGCCCCGCCACGGCTGGGCCGCGACGGCGACCAACGGCCGGGCGTCCTCCTCCGCGCCGGGCAGCGGCGGCAGGTCCAGCACGATGAGCGCCGGCGGCCCTTGCGCCGGACGGGGCGGGGCCGGGCTCCAGTCGATCTCGCCGGCCTCGGCCACGACGGGCAGAACCGGCAGCAGCTTGATCCTCGGCCGCTCGTCCAGGTCCACCCGGGCCACCCGCCAGGTCTCGCCGTCCAGCGACAGCCGGTCGCCGGCCTGCCAGCGCAGCCCCGCCAGCGGCGACAGGTGGACGACCCGCTCGCGCCGCTCGGCGCTCTGTGCGTCCAGCCGCCGCCGGGCGATGGCGCCGGCCTGCCCCGCCGTCAGCACCAGAGGCGCCTCGACGTCGAGGGTCAGCGCCCCCGGCCCGCCCCGCACCACCAGCCCGCCGGCTTGGTAGTCGCGCGCCAGGTCCACGAACCGCAGCCGCACCGCGCCGGCCGCATCCTCCAGCCGCCGCGCCGCGCTGGCCGGCGCCGGGCGATCCTCCGGCCAGGCCAGGTCGTCCCCGGCCAGCGCCCCCTGCGCCGGGCCCGAGCGCGCGACCAGGCGCACCCGCCCGCCGCGCTCCACCGCGTCCAGCCCGAAGGCTTCGGCCAGCGGCGACAGCGCGTCGCGCAGGCGCATCGGCCGCTCGATCACATAGCCTTCAACCAGGCCAGACGCCTCGCCCGGATCGATCTCCACACCGGCCCGCGCCGCCACGGCCATGACCAGTTCGCTCAAGGTCGCCGCGCCGGCCCGGCCGTTCAGCCAGTGGCCCAGCCGCCAGTTGGGCGCGTCCGCCCACACGTCCGCCCGCGCCGGAAAGTCCGGGAACGGCCGCGCGTCCCAGCACCAGGCGCTGGCCTCCTCGATCATCGGCCCGCCATAGACCGGCGACAACGGATTGGCCTCCGGATCGCCCACCATGGCCAGTACCGCCTCCAGCGCCCTCCGCTGGCCCAGCCCGTCGGCGCCGCCGTCCGAGAACGGCGGCAAGGCGCTCTCGGCGCTCTTGGGATCGACGAACAGGTTGGGCGCATTGGCGCCCTTGTCCACCGCCCCGCAGCCGAACTCGATCAGCCGGATCGGCTTGGATTTCGGAACCCAGGCCGTCGGCGTCGGCGACCGCATGCCGCCCGGCCGGTCATGATGGGGGTTGGACCACCACGACAGCAGGTCCTTGGGCCGGAACACCCAAGGCTCGCCATGGGCCCCGTCGGTGATCGGCGTGCGGATCTGCGCCGCGCGGTCGGCGTCCGAGGCGTAGAACCACTCGAAGCCCTCGCCGCCCGTCAGGCTGTAGCGCAGGTAGTCAGGATCATGCGGCCCGCCCCAGCCGGCCAGGGCGTCCTCGTGCTCCTGGCCGTCCCGCCAGTCGGTGATCGGCGGATAGTAGTCGATCCCCACGAAATCGATGTTCGCATCGGCCCACAGCGGGTCGAGATGGAAATGCACGTCGCCCGAGCCGTCGGCCGGCTGGGATCCGAAATACTCGCTCCAGTCGGCGGCGTAGCCGATCCTGGTCGCCGGCCCCAGCAGCGCCCGCGCCTGGCCAGCGAGAGCCCTCAGCGCCGTCACGGCCGGGAACCCCGCCGCGTCGCGCACCCGGGTAAGGCCCGCCAGCTCCGAGCCGATCAGGAAGCCGTCCACCCCGCCGGCCTGCGCGGCCAGGCCCGCATAGTGCCGCACGAAGCGGCCAAAGCCCCATTCGCCGTCGAAGAACGCCGCCGCCTGCGCCGTCGCTGCCGCCGTCCTGTGCGGCGAGCCCGCCCGTCCCGGGGCCGGATGGCAGGTGATCCGCCCACGCCAGGGATAGGCCGCCTGCTCGCCCGCGCCGTGCGGATCGGCCAGGCCGTTGCCGGCCGGCACGTCCATCAGCACGAACGGATACAGCGTCACCTCAAAGCCCCGCCGCTTCAGTTCGGCGATCGCCTGGACCACCGCCTCGTCGGCCGGGGTGCCGCCATAGGCGACCCCGCCGCCGCTCTGCGAGACCAGCCGCGCCTGCCCGCGCTCCAGCCCCGCCACGCGCCAGGCCATAGGCTCGGTCGGCTTGTCGGCCGCCTCGACGCCCGGCCGGATCTCGCACGCGCCACAGCGCAGGTCGGTCCCGAACCAGCTGACCACCAGGTTCACCCGCCGCACGTTCGGCAGCTGCGCCTGCAGCTGGTCCAGCGACAGCAGGAGGTCGGCCCGCCCCTCGGCGTTGTTCTGGTTCTCAGGGCGCGTCCGGATCAGCCCCTCGCGGCGCAGCACCACGTCGGTCGCCAGCACGAACTCGCCCGCGCCGGGGATCAGGCACACGCTTTCCAGCCGGTCCTCCAGCCCTGTCCCGTCGCCGCCCGGCCGGCGGAAGACCTCGAACGACAGCTGCGGCGGCCGCCCGCCGAAGGCGTCCAGCGCCAGGTCCTCGAACACCACATAGGCCGCGCCGCGATAGGCCGGCGCCTCGCCCTCCACCGCCGCGATCAGCGGGTCGGGGAGCTGGTCGTCCGTCCCGCGATGGACGCGCATGGTCACGCCGTCCATGTCCATCACCTTGCCGTCGGCCCACACCCGGCCGATCCCGTCGATCGGCCCCTCGCCCACCGCCAGGGCCAGCGACAGGCTGTAGCCGTAGGACCGCACGCGCCCGCCCTTGCCGCCGGTCTCGCGGCGATGCTCGGAAAAGCGCGCCGCCCAGATCACCTGGCCCGCCACCCGCGCCCGTCCGAACGCGCACGGCATCGGCGCGCCCTCGGCCGCCCCGGTCAGCTTCAGCTCGGCGATGCGCGGACCGTTCCGTATCGGCGCCAGCGCCGAGGCCAGGCCCGCGTCGACGATCGCCCCCAGCCCGGCGCCGACCGCGCCCAGCAGGCCCTGGCCCGAACCGGCCCCCTTCAGGATCATCTGCGCCATCAAGCGATCTCCGGAAACGAGAAGGCGGCGACCAGCCGCGCGCGCCACCAGGGGCCCAGCCAGCTCTCGACGCAGGCCCGGCCCCAGTAGGCATGGATCATCCGCGCCCCCTTCGGCCCCTGCGCCGACAGGATCGCGCAGTGCTTGGCCGCCGCCCCGGCCAGCATGCGGAACACCACCACGTCGCCGGGCCGCGCATCGGCCGGCTCGACGGCGACCAGCGCCCGCGCCAGCCCCTCCAGCAGCGGCTCGCCGTCGCCGAGCTCGGCCCAGTCGGGGCGATAGGGCGGCGGCGTCTCGCGCTCGGGCCCGTGCAGCGCCCGCCATACCCCGCGCACCAGGCCCAGGCAGTCGCAGCCGACGCCCCTCAGGCTGGCCTGGTGCTGGTAGGGCGTGCCCAGCCAGGTCCGGGCCTCGCTCACGACCCGCCCCCTCATCGCCGACCTCCGTCGTTGGCCTCGCCCTCGGCGGGATAGAGGGTCAGAAAGTCTTCGCCCGGCAGGGTCGGAAAGCCCCGGAAATTGACCGCGTTGGCGAACACCTCGCGGCAGGTCGTCCAGCGCCGGTCGCAGCTCTCGCCGGGATGGGCCGCCAGGTCGACGCCGCAGCGGCCATCGCCCAGGGTCGCGTCGCAGCTGCGGGCATAGGCCCGCCCCGCCACCGCCTCCAGGTCCGCCGCCGGCCCCTCCAGTTCGGCGGTGAAGGCCCGGCCCGTCCACGACACCCGCGCCACCCGGGCCCGCCACAGCTCGACCAGCAGGTCCGGCGCGCTCCAGTCCACCCGCCGGCAGACCACCTGCGCGCCGTCATAGAGCCCCGCCTCGATGTCGGCGGCGGTGATCGCCGCCCCCTCTTGCGAAGAGCCGTCCAGCGCCCCCAGCGCCGCGGCCAGGCCGGGCCCGAACCCCGCCTCGCTCTCGGCCGCCCCTGCGCTCCAGCCGCTGGCCGCCCGGCAAAGTGTCCCCGCCACCGTCAGGTCGTGGTCGTGGTCGGTGAAGCCCAGCTGTGCGCCATCGGCCCGGGTCAGCACCCAGGCGTGGCACAGCCGCGCCGCCCCGCTCTCGATGCGCGCCGCCAGCGCCGCCTCGACCGCGCGCATCAGGCCCGCACCTCCACCAGCGACACGGCCCCGACCCGCGCCGCCCCGAACCCCTCCAGGGTCACGTCGATGCGGTCGAGGTCGAAGCGCACCGGCGTGTCGAACAGGAAGCCGGCGGTCACCGCCGCCCCCGCCGCCGGCGCGGCCGCCAGGGTGACGAGGCCCGTGGCCGTATCCACCGCGAAGGCCCCGGCCGCCTGCTCCACCCCGGCCACGGCCACCCGCACCGTTCCGGCCTGCGGCTTGGCGATCGGCCGCGACGCGGCCGTCTCGCCGGTCCCATAGGCCTTGGCCAGCTGGAACGCCTTCCGCGTCCCGTCGCCGGTTCCCAGCCTCTGGTCGGTCGGGGCCGGGCTCTGCGACGGCGCGCACGACTTGAAGTCGGCCGGGTCCCTGAACCGAAAGCCGTGCAGCCGCCCCCGCCGCGCCTCGAAGAACGCCACCAGCTCGGCCGCCTCGTCCAGGCTGCGCGTCGCCGTGCCGACCAGGTAGCGCCGCCGCCCGTGCGCCCAGGGGCTGGACCGATGCTCGGCGCCCGAGGCCAGGCCGACGATCTCGGTGCGGCGCTCGATCCCGCTCGTCCCGCCGAAGGCCAGGCGCACGGGCAGCCGCACCTCGTGAAAGGCGCTCATCGCCAAGCTCATGAAGAGCCCTCCTTGACAGCTGCACAATGTGAGTGATTATTTACTTACATTCCATCCAGACCCGCCGGAGACCCCGCCGTGCCCTTCTTCGCCCTGCTCTTCTCGCCGCGCGGCGCCATCGGCCGCGGACCGTTCTGGCTGGGCCTGTTCCTGCTGCTCGGGCTCGAGATCGGCGGCTTCCTGGCGTTCGGACGCCATGGCGCGGCGCCCATGGCCGCCATCCCGCTGGTCGGGCCCTGGCTGGTCGACGTCAGCGGCCCGGCTCTCGGCTTCGACGGCTGGATCCCGGGCCTGGCGATCCTGGCCCTGCAAGGCTGGGTCAGCGGCGTGCTGTGCCTCAAGCGCCTGCGCGACATGGGCCACGGCCCCTGGCCGCTGGTCGGCGTCTGGGGTCTCGACCTGATCCTCACCGGCGGGCTGATGGCCTGGATGGGTCATCTCGACGGCATGGCCGTCATCGTGCCGATCTTCACCGGCGCGGGGGCCTCGGGCCTGCTGTGGCTGGCGCTGCTGGGCTGGCTGGGCGTCGAGCCCGGCCCGCGCCGAGGGACGCCCGCGCTCACGCCCGCCCCAATGGCGGCGGCGGGTTAAACCCTTGTCATGACACCCATTTCACTTCAGTCGCGCAGGGGCCGGCCCTAGTCTCTCCTCAAGGTTGGGAGACAAAGACATGGACTGGAAAACGCTGATGTTCTCCGCCGACGGCCGTATCGGCCGTCAGGCGTTCTGGATCGCCTGGCTGATGCTGCTGGGCGCCAACGTGGTGGCCGGGTGGGTCCCGGTCATCGGCAATCTCGTCGCCCTGGCGTCGCTCTACTGCTTCGTCTGCATCTACACCAAGCGCCTGCACGACATGGGCAAGAGCGGCTGGTGGCAGGCCCTGCCGATCGTGCTGGGACCGGTGATGCTGATCGGCTCGGCCCTCTGGCTGGGCTTCGGCGCGGCGGCCATCGCCCTGAACGGCGGCGACCCCGAACTGTTCGCCCTGGCCGGCGCCGGCGGCGTGGTGATGTCCCTGCTGCTGGGCTTCCTGGTCAGCATCGGCTTCACCCTGTGGGTCGGCGCCACCCCGGGCGACACCAGCGACAACCGCTGGGGCGACCGCCCGCTGAACGCTCTGGCCGTCTAAGCCCCTGGCAAGCCGCGCGAGAGCCCTTTCGCGTACGCAACCCCGCCGCTACTGTCGCGGCGGGGTTTTGTGTATCGGGGGGCGCGGCGTGAACGCGATCAAGGGCTATCTGCTGGGGCGCTCCAAGCGCGGCGAATACTGGGGCGGCGTGCTGCTGCTGATGCTGGTCGCCGGGATCGTCGGCGCGCTGGGCTACAAGGGGCTCTCCAACTTCATCGGCTTTGCGGGCTGGTGCCCGATCGCCATCCGCCGCCTGCGCGCCATCGACTGGTCGCCCTGGCTGTGCCTGCTGCCGCTCGGCGGCGGCTTCGCGATCGGCGTGCTGCTCAGCATGGTCCGCACCATCGTCCCCGACCTCACGGTCGAGACGACGACGATCGCGGCGAAGGTCATCGCCGTCGTCGCCACCTGGATCTTCATCATCTATCTCGGCGCGCGCCCGTCGCGGAAGGAGGCCGCCCGCCTCGACGAGGCCCCGCGCCTGGCCGAGGTCTTCGACTGACCGCCATGAGCCCGTCGACCATCCTGCGCGGCCGCGGCAGGCGGCGCGAATACTGGCTCGGCTTCGTAGTCCTGCTGGCCCTGCTGGTGGTCGCGCGGCTGCTGCCGCATCCCGCCGTCCGCCTGCTGGCGAACCTCGCCGGCGTGGCGTTCTGGATGGTGCTGGCCGCGCGCCGGCTGCGCGACATCGGCTGGCCGGTCTGGCTGTCCCAGGCGCCGATCGCGCTGATGGCGCTCGCCGTGGTGCTGGCCGTACTTCCCCTGACCACCGACGCCTGGATCACCCTGACCGTCAGCGTGCTGCTGATGGCGTCGGGCTGGATCTGGGCGATATTCGTCATCGCCATCGGCCTTTGGAAGCCCCGGCGCCGTCCCGCCGGCGAGGACAAGGCCGAGGTGTTCGCATGAGCCCGCAGCGCGCCCTCTGGCGCTACCTGACCGGCCGCGGCAAGCGGCGCGAGTTCTGGGCCTACCTCGCGCTCCTCCTCGTCCTGTCGCTGTCGGCGGCCTTCGCGCCGGTCCCGCCGTTCCTAAACGCCCTGCCGCTGATCCTGGTCGCCCTGTGGCTGCTGCTGGCCTCGCGCCGGCTGCGCGCGATGGGGTGGAGCCCCTGGCTGTCGCTCGCGCCGATCATCACGTTCCTCGCCTTCTTCTTCGCCTTGCTCGTGCTGGCCAAGACCATCGCCGATCCCCAGAAACTGTATGACGCCTCGATGGCGCCGATCGGCTTGGGCTGGCTGGCCTTCAACCTGCTGCTGGGCTTCTGGCCGTCCAAGTCTCGCCGGCCGCCGACACCGCAGAAGCAGGCCGAGGTGTTCGGATGAGCCCGCTGCGCGCCCTCTGGCGCTATCTGGGCGGCCGCTGCCGGCGGCCGGAATACTGGCTCAGCGTCGTGGCGCTGATCGGCGCCGGCCTGGCCCTGCGGTTCGCGCCCGCCAGCACCGCCCTGGCGTGGGTGCTGGTCGCGGCCTGGTTCCTGCTGGCCTCACGCCGGCTTCGCGACATCGGCTGGTCGCCCTGGCTCTGCCTGGCGCCGATACCCGTCTCGGTCGTGACCGGCGTCGCCCTGTTCCTGATCCCCGGCCGCAAGACCGACCTCGCGCTCGACTATGCGCCGCTCACCCTCTTCGTGCTGTGGATCGGATTCTGGACGTTGATCGGCGCCTGGCGCTCCAAGCCCTCCACCGCCCCGACGCCCGAGACCCAGGCCGAGGTGTTCGGATGAGCCCGGCGATCGACGCCTATCTGCGCGGCCGCAGCCGGCGGCTCGAATTCTGGCTGTGGTGCGCCGGCGTCCTGGCCGCCAACACGGCCGCCACCGCGGTCATCGTCGCCGTCGCGCCGGACCTGCTGTCGTCGGACTGGCCGCTGCGCGCCCTGCTGTGGTTCGCCTGGACCCTCGCCGCCGTGCGCCGACTGCGCGACGCCCGCTGGCCGCTCTGGCTCAGCGCGCCGGCGCCGATCGTCAGCCTGGCCGCCGCCGCCTTCTTCGATCTGGCGCGCGACCAGCACGACGTCGCCTTCCACGTCGTCCTGCGCATGCAGGTCGGGGGCGCGGTCCTGGCGCTCATCGCCGTCGCGGTGATCCTCCTGGGCTGCCTGCCCTCGCGCCCGCCCCGGATCCAGCCCCAGGCCCGGGCGGAGGTGTTCGGATGAAGCTGGTCCTGGCCTATCTGCGCGGTCGCGGCCGGCGGCTCGAATATTGGCTCTCGCTGATCGCCATGATCGTCGGCGTGTTCGCCGTGCTGGAGATCCCCCACGACGAACTGTTCGGCGACGCCGTGGACTGGGTCAGCCTGGCCGTCTGGTGCGCCTTCGCCGCCCGACGCCTGCGCGACGCGGGCCTGCCGTTCTGGCTGGCGCCGTTTCCGCTGCCAATCGTGCTCATCGGCCTCGCCCTGAACAGGATATTCGGCGTCCCGCCCGGCGTCGCGGCGAACCCGGAGGCCTCCATGAGCCTTGCCTCCCTGCTGGCCGCCTTGACGCTGTTGGCGCTGGTCTTCGTCCTCGGCTGCCTGCCCTCGCGGGCGCCCAAGGCCACGACCCGCGAAACGGCCGACGTCTTCGGCTAGAGCCGCCGCGCGCCCAGGCTGACGGCCCGCGCCAGGGCCTGGGCCAGCTGGGCGTCCGAACGGGCCAGGGCGCCCGCCTCGCCGCCGGCCACCTGCACCGTCACGCTGATCGCGCCGCCGCCCCCACTGCCGCCGACGGGCTCTATCGTTCCCGCCCCGGCCGGCCGGAACACCTCGGGCCCGCGCTCGCCGACCAGATAGGCCCCGCCGCCGGTCACCGGACCGCCCTCGGCCCGTGTCCCGGAAAACACGCCCGACACCGCCGCGCTCAGCGCCTCGCCCAGGCCGCCGCCGCCGCGACCGCCCGACGCCGCGCCCAGCACCGCCCGCGCCAGCTCGGCCAGCGACACCTCGCCGTCGGCGGCCGCCCTGGCCAGCGACCGCGCCAGATTTTCGCCGGCCTGGGCGAAGGCGTCCTCGATCGACCGCGCCGCCGCCCGGGCCGGCGCCTCCAGGCCCGCCAGGGCGTCGGCCGCCTCGGCCGTGCGCAGCGGCAAGTCCTCGTCGAAACCGCTCATGCCTCGTCCTCCATCCCGTCGGGAAACCGCGCCATCAGCGCCGCTAGGTCCGGCCGACCCAACGCCGCGCCGGATCCTTCGCCGGCCGCCAGGGCCCGCCACTCCTTCAGCGACAGCCGCCAGAACGCCGCCGGCGGGATGGCGAACGCCACCGCCGCCCGCCGCAGCATCTCGCCCCAGGGGCTCACGCGGCCGCCGCCAGGGCCATGGCCACCGCAGCGGCGGCCTCGCGCGGGTCCAGCCGGCCCGCGTCCAGCGGTCCCAGCTCGTCGTCGACCAGCGCCTCCAGCACCGCCATCAGCTCCCCCGCCGACGGCCGCGCCAGCCGCGCCGGCAGCTGGCTCCAGTCCGAAAGCCCCAGCGCCGCCTCGATCCTGGCCAGGCCGCCCAGCGTCAGGCACAGCCGCCGCGTCACCCCGCCCAGCATCACGGCCACCTCGCCGCGCGCCGCATTGGGAAGCGTCATCTCGCCGCCCTCCCCTAGATCGCCGTCACGCTCACCGCCCCGGCCGAGGCCAGGGTCAGGGCGAAGGCCGCCTCGCCGTCGTGCTGGCCGGCATATTCCAGCGCCGAGACCAGGAACGGCCCCTCCAGCTGGGCGAAGTCGGGGATGACCAGGCGCCAGGTCCGGGCGGCCTGCGAGAAGAAGCTGTCGCGCACCAGCGCGTCCGAGGCCGCGTCGCGGAACACCCCCGCCCCCGACACCGAGGCCGAGCGCACGCCCGCCCCGGCCAGCAGCTCGCGCCAGCGCCCGGCGCTGTCGCCGTCGGTGGCGTCGATGGTCCTGGCGTTCAGGCTGATGGTCCGGGCGCGCAGGCCCGCCACCGTCACGAAGGCCTGCGGCGAGCCCCCGTCGCCGATCTTCAGCAGCATGTCCTTGCCGGCTTGCGCGGCCATGGTCGATCTCCTTGTGGAATAGGAATTCAGGCCGGCTCGCTGACGGCCCGCACGCGCAGCACGCCCAGGGTCAGCTCGTCGTCGGCGGCGGGAAACACGTCGCAGAAGCGCACCTTCAGCGAGGCCAGCGCCCGGCCCTCCACGGCCGGCGCGGCGTCGTGCAGCGCCAGCCGCGCGGCCGCGACCATGGCCCGCGCCTCCTCCGGTCCGCCGAAGCGCGAGGCGCAGGTGAGGGTCACGACATGCTCGAGCAGGTCGCCCTCGCCCACGGGGCGGCTCTCGATCCGCCCGATGCTGACGCAGGGATAGGTCAGCATTCGCGGCGGAGACGCGTGCACCCGCGTTCCCACGATCGCCGACACCGCCGGCGTAGCCGCCAGCAGGTCGGCCAAGGCCCTGGCCAGGGCGATCTCGGCGCTCACAGCCGCGCCTCGCGGAACGGCGCGAGCCACGGCTCGACCAGCGACAGCGGCGGCGGCCGCGCATCACCGCGATGCTCGTAGGCGTGGCAGGCCAGGATCAGCACCGCCAGGCGCAACGGCGCGGGACTGGCGGCGCTTAAATCGACTCCGGCCGCCTGCCCGACCCGCGCCTCGGCGGCCTCGATCAGCAGGGCGACCAGTTCGTCCTCGCCGCCCACGCGCAGGAAGTCCTTGGCCTGCGCCAAGGTCACGGAATTGGGCATGGGGATTTCCAGTCTTGGGGGGAAGACCCCCTCAGTCGCTTCGCGACACCTCCCCCAGAGGGGGAGCATCTGAAATCCTCCCCCTCTGGGGGAGGTGGCCCGGAGGGCCGGAGGGGGCCGCCCCATCAGGGGCGGCCTGGCGGGTCAGCTCACCGAGAACTTCAGCAGCTTCACCGCGTCGAAGTTCTGCACGCCGCCGCCGACGCGTTTCGTCGTGTAGAACAGCACGTGCGGCTTGGCCGAATAGGGGTCGCGCAGCACCCGCACCCCGGCGCGGTCGACGATCAGGTAGCCCTTCTCGAAGTCGCCGAAGGCCACGGCGATGCTGTTGGCGGCCACGTCGGGCATGGCCTCGATCTCGGTCACCGGAAAGCCCAGCAACGACGCCGACTGCCCCGGCTGCAGGGCCGCGTTCCAGATGTAGTTGCCTTGGGCGTCCTTGAACTTGCGCACCGCGCTGACCGTGCGGCGGTTCAGCACGAAGCGGCCGTTCTGGCGGTACTGGGCCTTGGCCGAATAGATCAGGTCGATCAGCTTGTCGGTCGGGTTGCTGGCCGGCCAGTTGCCGGCGACGCCCGTGGCCACGTAGCCCAGCTGGCCCCAGGCGTAGCTGGCGTCCGGGGCGGCGGTGTAGGCCAGGAGGCCCTTGGGCTTGTTGACCCCGTCGCCGGCCACGAAGGCCGCCGTCTCCTGGGCGGCGAAGGCGTCCTGCACCTCCTCGGCCAGCCACTCGTCGATGCTGACATAGGCGTCGTCCAGCAGCGCCTGGGTCGCGGCCGGGCTGGCATAGAGCTCGCCGGCCGGGAAGTCGATGACGTCCAGGGTCGGCGCCGTGGTCTCGGGGCGCGCGGCGGTCTCGGCCACCCAGGCCGCGGCCAGGCCGGTGGGGCTCACCGGCTTGCGGAACGTGCCGCCGCCGATGGTGCGCACCTGGCAGATCTCGCGCATCGGGCTGGTGGCGGCCAGGCGGCGCAGGATCTGCCGCTCCAGCTCCGGCGGCGCCACATAGCCGCCGGCCGTGGCCACGCCCTCCGACAGGCCCTTGGCTTCGAGCAGGCCGCCAAGAAGACCCACCGTCTCGCCGGTCTTCACATAGCGGTCGAAGGCGGCCTTGCGCTCGTCGACCCGCGCGGCCGGCGCCTCGCTAGCCAGGGCCGGACGGCGGCTGTCGGCCAGCACGCGGTCGAGCCGGTCCTGGGCGGCGTTCAGCGCCGCGTCGATGCGCGACACCTTGTCTTCCAGGAGCACGTCGGCGCTCTTGCTCTCGATCGCCGCCAGCCGCTGGTCGTTGGCCGCCTTGAAGCCCTCGAACGCCGCCAGCATCTCGGCCAGCGCCGAGCGGGCCTCCGGCGAGGCCGGGACCTGTTTGGTTTCCTTCATGGAGTTCTCCGTGAAAAGCCCTTCCCCCTCGATGGGGGAAGGGTTTGGGATGGGGGTGACGCGGCGCGTCAGCCTCCGAAGCCGTCGGCGGTCAGAGGCGCGGAAAGGCCGCTCCACCCCCAACCCCGGCCCTTCCCCCATCAAGGGGGAAGGGAGATCTCAAACCACCCGCAGCCTTGCCTGCGGCAGCATCGGGAAGGTCACGATCGACACCTCCCACAGGTCGACGCGGCTCAGCACCCGCAAGCGCCCCTGCGTCCGCGCCTTGACCTGGCGAAAGCCGATCGACAGCCCGTCCAGCGCGCCGGCCTTAACCAGCGCCGCCACCAGCCGCCCGCGCGGCGTCGCCCTGATAATCCGTCCACGGACGAATAGGCCGCGCGCGTCCTCGAACGCCTCGTCCCACACGCCGATCGGCTCGGCCTCGTCGTGCTGGTGCAGCATGCGGATCGGTCCGGCCTCGAGGCCCTGCTTGAAGGCCCCGGCGGCGGTGACGTCGTCGTTGAGGTCGCGAGTCCAGAACAGCGAGGCGTAGCCCTCGATGCGAAGGTCTTGAGACATGCGTGGTCTCCGCAAGAGCCGCCCTCGTCCTTCGACAGGCTCGGGATGAGGGCTCCTGAACGTCAGTCGAAAACCTCACCCTGAGCCTGTCGAAGGGCGGGGTTTTCGTCGCTACGGGCGGTCCAGCTTGGCCTCGATCCGCACCAACGCCGCGCGCGTGGCCTCGGCCTGGGTCTCCAGCCTGGCCAGCCGCTCGGCCACCGGGGCCTGGGCGTCGAGGCGCTTCTGCATCTCGTCGATCCTGGCGCTGGCCCGCCCGGCCCACATCAGCGCCGCGGCCGCCTGCAGCGTCACCGCCACCAGCACGGCCGCCGAGACCTGGCGGTCCAGCCGCCAGCGGTTGGGGGATGAAGTCATGAAAGTCCGTTCTCCAGGATCCTCCCCCTGAAGGGGGAGGTGTCGGCGAAGCCGACGGAGGGGGATGTGATTGCGGGGGGCGCAGCCAAACCGAGCTTCGCTAGGGCTTCCCCCTCCGGCCCTTCGGGCCACCTCCCCCTTCGGGGGGAGGATCTAAGTCACCCCTCCAGCCCCGCCAGCCGCCTGCGCTCCTCGTCGGTCAGGAAGCTCGCCGCCTCCAGCCGCGCCCACAGGGCGTCCCGTTCGGCGCTCAGCGCCGGCACGGCGTCCAGATCGCAGGCGACCCGCGCGCCGGGGAACTTCGCCCCCAGCCAGGCGGTGATCGCCCGCGCCGCCCGCTCGGCCAGCGGAACCACCGTGTGCCGCCAGAAGGCCCCGTTGGCCTCGCGATAGTTTGCGTAGGTGTTGTCGCCGGGGATCCCCAGCAGCTGCGGCGGAACCCCGAAGGCCAGGGCGATCTCGCGGGCCGCCGCATGCTTGCCTTCGACGAAATCCAGGTCGGCCGGGGTCAGCGACATCGGCTTCCACTCCAGCCCGCCTTCCAGCAAGAGCGGCCGGCCGGCGTTGTCGGCCCCGGCGTGGGCGTTAACGAGCTCGGCCTTCAGCCGCTCGAACTGCTCCTCGCTCAATCGGTCCCCGTCGCGCCCGCCATAAACGAGCGCCCCCGACGGCCGCGCGGCGTTGTCGAGCAGGGCCTTGTTCCACGCCCCCGAGGCGTTGTGCACGTCGATGGCGAAGGCGGCGGCCTCCAGCGGCGAGGCCCCGTAATGGTCGCTCGTCGGGTTGAACAGCTTCAGGTGCAGCACCGGCAGCCAGCCGTCGGCGTCGCGCCCGATCCGCGCCGTGCGCCCGCCGGCCTGGTAGTCGTAGGCCGCCGGCCAGCCGCGTGGCCCGGGCACCACCGCCATCCGGTCGGGCCGCAGCGCATAGAGCTCCTTGGGCTGATCCCCAGCCGCCTCCAGATAGCCGTTCCCCGCCACCTGCAGGTGGCCGAAGAACGCCTCCATCAGGTCCGGCCCGCCCTGCTCGGGATTGGGCGCCGCCAGCAGCCGCGCCAGCGGATGGTCGTCCGCCCTCCTCCCGCCATGAAACACCGCCAGCGGCACGGAACCCGCCGCCTCGGCGATCATCCGCACGCAGCGATAGGCCACGGGGTTCTTGGAAAACCCCTCGCTCGCCAGCGCCCCATAGTCCCGCGGCGTCCACTGCGGCCGCCCGCCGCTGGTCAGGGGGACCAGCCTGGCCGCCCGCGAATCCTTGATTTCCGGCACGCGCCGGCGCGCGAAAAGGGCCATGGCCGCTCCCGTGGAAGTTGAGAACAAAGGAAGAACGATGTAGGGTGAAGGGTGACCCGCCGCCAAGATCCTCCCCCTGAAGGGGGAGGTGTCGCGAAGCGACGGAGGGGGAAGTCGATGCAGCCGCCCAGACCCCGAATCGCCAGGGCCAGAAAGCTCCGGCGCGAGATGTCCCTCCCGGAAGTCCTGCTATGGCAGGGCCTCAAGGGTGGTCGCCTGAAAGGATGGAAATTCCGCCGGCAACATCCCGCCGGCCCCTACGTCTTGGATTTCTACTGCCCGGAGACGCAGCTGGCCGTCGAGGTCGACGGCTACGCCCATGACACCGAGGATCGGCCGGAGCGAGATCGCATTCGCGACCTGCGCCTTGCCGAACGAGGCGTGCGAACCTTGCGGATACCAGCCTACGAAGTGCTTGCGTCAGTCGACGACGTTCTGGCCACGATCCTGGCCGAGATCGAAGACACTTCCCCCTCCGGCCCTCCGGGCCACCTCCCCCTTCAGGGGGAGGACCCTTGAGATGGCCCCCAGAACACTCACACCACCCGCAACCGCGGCGCCTTTCCCCCGCCCAGCATCAGCTCGCTCAGCGCCCAGACCAAGGCGTCCGCCCGGTCGGGACTGTGCCCCAGATCACCCTCGCCCAGGCCCATCAGTTCCTCCTCCAGCGCCGGGAAGGCGCCGCAGTGGACCACGCGGCCCTGCTCGTAGAGCGCGGCCACCGGCTCGGCCCGGGCCCGCTTGCCCACCGAGGCCCGCACCAGCTTGATCGGGCACGGCGGGGCGGCCTGGGCCAGGACGGTGCGCACCATGTCGCCGCCCTGGTTGGCCTCGGCCACCAGGGCGTCGGCGGTAAAATCCACGGCCGCCGCCACGGCCAGGCGCGCCCAGCCGTTGGGCGACAGGCCCCGCGCCGTGCGGTCGGCCAGCACATAGGCGCGGCCGTCGCGGCGCCCGGCCACCACCACCCCGCAGGCGTCGCCGCGTGCGGTGGCCGGCGGGTCGACCGCCACCACCACCCGGTCGAACCTGGCCGGCGGCGCCCCGCGACACCGGGCCAGGTCCTCGGCCCGGAACAGGCCGCCGTCGGTCTCGACGACGATCCCCTCCAGTTCCTGCGCCGCCAGCCGGGTGCCGCCGTAAAGGGCCTCCAGCGTCGCCAGGAACCGCGGCGCCAGGTTTCCGGCATTGGCCGCCGTCCCCGCCCGCGTGGTGGCCACGCCCGGCTCGGACATCAGCACCTTCAGCGCCCGGGTCGGCCGCGGCGTGGTCGTGACGACCAGCCTGGGATCCTCGCCCAGCCGCAGGCCGAACCGCAGCATGGCCAGGGTGTCGGCCGCCTTGGGCCAGGCGCAGAACTCGTCGGCCCAGGCGGCATGGAACTGCGGCCCGCGCAGGCTGTCGGGGTCTTCCGCCGAAAAGGCGTAGGCGGCGGCCCCATTGGGCCAGACCAGCCGCCGGCGAGAGCTTTCCCACCGCGGCCGGAAGGCCGGCCCGCTGGTCGCCCGCAAGCCCGAAGCGCCTTCGACCATCACCTCGCGCACATCGTGCAGGGTCGGCCCCACCAGCGCCATGCGCGGCACGGTCAGCGCCATCTGCGCCAGCCACCGCGCCCCGGCGAAGGTCTTGCCCGATCCTCGCCCGCCCAGCAGCAGGAAGGTCGACCAGTCCTCGTCGCCCTCCAGTTCCTGGTGCGGCAGAGGCTCAGCCAGATCGACGCTCAGAAACCTCCGCTGCTGCTCCGGACTCATCGCGTCGATCGCCGCCGCCATCCCCGTCGCGCCGCTTGCGCTCCAGGCGCTCCGCAAGCTTGGCGACCTTGGATTCAACTGCGGCTCGAAGCTCTTCGGGATCGGTAGGGATCTCGCCATGCATGTCGGCCTCGTCCTCTTCGCCGTCGTCCGCGGCGGGCTGTCTCGAAGCCGAGATCTTCTGCGAACGCAGCCTGGCGGCGTGCAGCATCTCCACCGGCCGCCCGACCAGGGCGACCTGCTTGCTCGCCTCCATCCGCGGCTTGGGCGGCTCACCCTGCACCTGGGTCAGCAGTTCCTTGGCGGCGCCGTGATAGGTCTCCACGACCAGGTCGCGGATCTCGGTCAGCAGCGCGTCGTTCTGTTCGCTTTTCTCGGCCATGACAGAAGTGTACGGCGCCAGCGAGCGCGTCTGATCCAGCCCCATGAGAAAGTTGCAAGCGGCTGATATCGCCAGATCTTTTTCCGTCTACGCAGAGGATCGACGCTGCTCTATCCCCGTCCGGGCGGCCTTCTCCCCTTGCGGGAGAAGGAAGCCTAGTAAGGCAGCTCCTCCGGCGGCGGGACCGGTCCGCGGCCGTCGTCGACCGGCGCGTCCGGGGCCGCCTCGCTCTCCAACTCCGAGGCCGTGCGGGCGAACTCCGAGGCCAGGGTCTCGTAGAAGCCGTTGCGCGGATCGGGCGAGGTGCGCGGGCCGGGGTCGGGCAGCAGCCACGGGAAATCCCGGATCGCCAGGTTCTGGTGCGCGGCCAGCATGTAGCGCCGCCAGATGCTGGCCGGCATGTCGCCGCCGACCACCTTGTTCATCGGCTTGTCGTTGTCGTTGCCCACCCACACGCCGGTGGCGAAGTCGGGGGTGAAGCCCACGAACCAGGCGTCGCGCCAGTTCTGGCTGGTGCCGGTCTTGCCGGCCGCCGGCCAGCCGAACGCCGCCCGCTTGGCCGTGCCCTGGTCGACCACCTTCTTCATCATCTTGACCATCATGCTGGCCTTGGCGATGTCGTAGACTTGAGCGGGAGCGAGCGGGCCGCGGGCATAGATCGGCCGGCCGTCCTGGGCGGTGATGCTCTCGATGACGTAGGGCTCCACCCGTTGGCCGCCCAGCTGGAAGACCTGGAAGCCCGAGGTCATCTGCAACAGGTTCACCTCGTAGGCCCCCAGCGCCACCGACAGGTCGGGCCGGTCGGGCAGGCTGGTGATCCCGAACCGGCGGGCCAGATTGCCCACCTGCGCGCCGCCGGCCTCCTGGGCCAGCTTGACGGCGATGGTGTTGGTGGAATTGATCAGGGCCTGCTCGACGGTCATCGGGCCGCGATAGTCGCCGCCGTAGTTCTCGGGCTTCCAGTCGCCGAACTGCACCGGCCCGTCGACACGGATGTCGCTGGGCAGCACGCCCTTTTCCAGGGCGGCGGCATAGACGAACGGCTTGAAGGTCGAGCCCGGCTGGCGCCTGGCCTGCACCGCGCGGTTGAAGGGGCTGGCGATGTAGTCCGTGCCGCCCACCATCGCCCGGATCGCTCCGTCGGCCGACAGCGACAGCAGCGCGGCCTGGCTGGCGCCGGCGTGCTGGCCGCCCAGGGCGATGGCCTGGCGCACGATGTCGGCCCCCGCCTTCTGCAGGCGGGTGTCGATGGTCAGGCGGACGACGAGATCCGGCGCGTTCTGGCCGGCGATGCGGATCGCCTCGGTGGTGGCGTAGTCCAGCACCCAGCCGTAGTCGCCCTCGTCGCTGACCGCGTCGGGCGACAGCTTGGGCGTGTCGTCCAGGGCCGCGGCGTGCTCGGCGGCCGTGATCCAGCCCTCCTTCTCCATGTTGGCCAAGACCAGGCGCGAGCGGGCCAGCGCCCCCTCCATGTCGCGGGTCAGGGCCAGGCGCGAGGGCGCCTTGGGCAGCGAGGCCAGCAGGGCGGCTTCCGACAGGGTCAGACGGCTGGCCGGCTTGCCGAAATAGGTCTGGGCCGCGCCGTCGACGCCATAGGTGTTGGCCCCGAAGAACACGCGGTTCAGATAGAGCTCCAGCACCTCGTCCTTGGTCAGCACCTGTTCCAGGCGCCAGGCCATCAGCATTTCCTGCAGCTTACGCTCGACCGTGCGGTCGGGCGTCAGGAAAAGGCCCTTGGCCAGCTGCTGGCTAAGGGTCGAGGCGCCCTGCACCGTGCGGCCGGCGCGCCAGTTCACCCAGGCCGCCCGGGCGATGCCGTAGAGGTCGATCGGGCCGTGCTTGTAGAAGCGCTTGTCCTCGGCCGCCAGGAAGGCCAGCGGCACGTAGCCGGGCACGGTCTTGACCGTCACCCGCTGGCCGTAGCGCGGTCCGCGCGTGGCGATCACCTGGCCGCTGCGGTCCTCGAACCGCACGCCCGGCGCGCGGTTGACCGCGAACAGCGCCTCGCGCGACGGCAGGTCCGGCGTGTCCTTCAGGTACTTGAACCAGACATAGGCGCCCGCCCCGCCCACGGCGAGGAAGCCCAGGATCACGCCCACCAGCAGTGTCAGCCACACCCAGCCCCAGCCGCCCTTCTTGCGCGGCGTCTTCAGGTCGGCGCGGAACGGCTCCTCGGGCGGACGCTGCGGCGGGCCTTTCGGGGGCTCCGGAGGCGGCGGCGGCACGGGCGCGGAACCGCCGCCCGCCGGCGGCGTCGGGCGCGCGGGCGGGTCGTCGAACCTGTAGGGCGGCAGCGTCCAGTCGTTCACGTGCGGTGTTGCGTCCAGTTGGTCTTATCGGCGTTTGGGTTTAGGACGCCCCGATGATGGCGCGCAAACCTTTCTGGGAGACGAAATCCCTTCACCAGATGACCGTCCCCGAGTGGGAGAGTCTATGCGACGGCTGCGGCCTTTGCTGCCTGGTTCGCTTCGAAGACGAAGACACCGGCGAGGTGATCCCCACCCGCGTGCACTGCCAGCTGCTCGACGCCCATCTTTGCCGCTGCAGCGACTATCCCAATCGCCGCAAGACCGTGCCCGACTGCATCAAGCTGACGCCGCACAACATCGAAGACCTGGAGTGGATGCCCCCCTCCTGCGCCTATCGCCGCCTGCACGAGGGCAAGACCCTGCCCCAGTGGCACCCGCTGATTACCGGCGACCCCGACAGCCCCCACAAGGCCGGCGTCTCGGTCCGCGACCAGACCATCAGCGAGGCCAGCCTCGACGATCCCGAAGACGCCATGGACTTCGTGGCCACCGACCTGATGGTCGACAAGGGCGACTGGCCCTACGAGCCGGACGAAGACTGAGGACAAGCCCCCTCAGTCGCTCCGCGACAGCTCCCCCAGAGGGGGAGCATCTTGGCGCTCTAGATCCTCCCCCTCTGGGGGAGGTGGCCCAAAGGGCCGGAGGGGGCTGCGCTGCGGTCCGGCTCGCGCTAAGGCTCCTTCATGCTCACCCGCCGGTCCCTCGCCCTGTCCGCCCTCGCCCTGCCGCTGGCCGGCGCCGCCCGCGCGCAAGCCCCCGAGCCCTGGCGCAAGACAGATCGTCTCTACACGGATGATTTCACCCACGACCTCGCCGACTGGACCATCGAAGCCGAGCAGCCGTCCAAGGTCAGCGCCCGGAACGGCGTCCTCGAGCTCGACGCTCCGGCCGGGATCACCGCCTGGTTCAAGCCGCGGCTCGAAGGCCCGGTGCTGATCGAGCACCAGGCGCTCGCCGTCTACGAAGGCGGCCGCAACGACCGGATCAGCGACCTCAACGCCTTCTGGATGGCGACCGACGTCCGCAGCCCGGACGACCTCTTCGCCAGCCCCCGCACCGGCGCCTTCGCCGGCTACGACCTTCTGAAGACCTACTATGTGGGCCAGGGCGGCAACTACAATTCCAGCACCCGCCTGCGCCGCTATGTCGGCCAACCAGGCAACCGCCCGATGCTGCCCCAGCACGACCTCAAGGACGCCCGGACCTTGCTGCAGCCCAACCGCTGGGTCCACGTCCAGCTGGTGGCCTATGGCGACCTCGTCCAATACTGGGCCGACGGCCGCAAGCTGTTCGAGATGCGCGATCCGGACGCCTACACCACCGGCTGGTTTGGCCTGCGCACCACCTGGAGCCGGCTGCGGTTCAAGGATTTCTCGGTGTGGAAGCTGGCGGCCGCCTGAAGATCCTCCCCCTGAAGGGGGAGGTGTCGCGAAGCGACGGAGGGGGAAGTCGGTGATGACCATCCAACTCTCCGGCAGCTGAAAACGTCCCCCCTCCGGCCCTCCGGGCCACCTCCCCCAGAGGGGGAGGATTTCGCGCTTCAGATGCTCCCCCTCTGGGGGAGCTGTCGGCGAAGCCGACTGAGGGGGCTCGTCGCAGGACGAGACAAACTTTCCGCCTTCCCCCTCCCCGCGCCCTGCTATAGGCCCCATCTCCTCGCCCTCGCCGTACCAGACGTAAAGACCGCTTCATGGCCGCCCCCGCCCGCGCCCCCGTGCTCGCCCTCAAGGACGTCCGTCTCGCCGACGGCGCCAAGCCGCTGTTCGACGGCGTGGACCTCGCCCTGGAGCCGCGCATTCGCGCCTGCCTCGTGGGCCGCAACGGCGCGGGCAAGTCGACCCTGCTGAAGGTGCTGGCCGCCCAGGGCGCCGAGCCCGACAGCGGCGAGCGCGCCGTCCAGCCGGGCGCCAAGGTGGTGTTCGTCAGCCAGGAGCCGGAGATCACCGGCGAGACCCTGCTCGACTACTGCACGGCCGGCGGCGCCCAGGACTACGAGGCCCACGCCACCCTGGCCGACTTCGGCCTGGACTACGCCCAGGGCACGCAGGGCCTGTCGGGCGGCGAGCGTCGCCGCGCCGCCCTGGCCCGGGCGTTCGCCGAGCAGCCCGACGTGCTGCTGCTGGACGAGCCGACCAACCACCTCGACATCTTCGCCATCCAGACGCTGGAAGAGGAGCTGGCCAATTCCAAATGCGCGGCCCTGATCGTCAGCCACGACCGCGCCTTCCTCAACCGCGTCACCCAGCGCACCTTCTGGCTGGAGCACCGCAAGGTGCGCCGCCTCGACAAGGGCTTCGCCGAATTCGAGCCCTGGAGCGAGCAGGTGCTGGCCGCCGAGGCGGAAGAAGAGCGCCGCCTCAACAAGAAGCTGGAAGTCGAGAACGCCTGGCTGGCGCGCGGCGTCCAGGGCCGCCGGGCCCGCAACGAGGGCCGCCGCCGCGCCCTGATGGACCTGCGCGCCGAGAAGAGGGACATCCAGTCCGAGAAGCGCGGCGCGATGTCGATGGCCGTCGAGAGCTCGGGCACGTCGGGCAAGCGGGTGGTCGAGGCCAAGGGCCTGACCAAGAAGTTCGGCGAGCGCGTCATCGTCGAGAACTTCTCGACCCGCATCCTGCGCGGCGACCGCGTGGCCCTGGTGGGCCCCAACGGCGCGGGCAAGACCACCCTGGTGCGCATGCTGCTGGGCGAGATCGAGGCCGACGCCGGCACGGTGCAGCTGGGCACCAATCTCGAGATCGCCTATGTCGACCAGAACCGCCTGGCGCTGTCGGAAAAGATCACCGTCTGGGACTTCCTGACCCCGTCGGGCGGCGACTCCATCCTGGTGCGCGGCGTCTCCAAGCACGTGGCCGGCTACGCCAAGGAGTTCCTGTTCACCGAGGCCCAGCTGCGCCAGCCGGTCACCAGCCTGTCGGGCGGCGAGCGCAACCGCCTGCTGCTGGCCCGGGCCCTGGCCTCGCCGATGAACCTGATGGTGCTCGACGAACCGACCAACGACCTCGACATGGACACGCTCGACCTGCTGGAAGAGCTGCTGGCGGATTTCGAGGGAACCCTCATTCTCGTCAGCCACGACCGTGACTTCATCGACCGCCTGGCCACCTCGACCATCGCCATGAACGGCCACGGCGACGTGCTGGAGACCCCCGGCGGCTGGACCGACCTGATCGACCAGTCCCCGAACTTCTTCAAGGGCGCGCGCGGCGCGGCCGGCGACTTCGCCACCGGCACGGGCTCGCACAAGGCCGTCGTCACGCCCGCCGCCGCCCCGCCCAAGAAGGCCACCAAGCTGTCCTACAAGGACCAGCGGCGGCTGGAGGAGTGCGAGGCCCTGATCGCGGGTTCGCCCAAGATCCTGGCCGACCTGGAGAAGAAGCTGGACGACCCCAACCTCTACGTCCGCGATCCGGCCGGCTTCGACAAGATCATGAAGGCCCTCGACAAGGCCCGCGCCGATCTGGCCCAGGCCGAGGAAGACTGGCTGATGCTGGAGGAAAAGCGCGAGGCCCTGGCGGGCTGAGAGCAAGCGCCTCCGGGCCGCCGCTCCAGTTGATCAAATATCCGCCACGCAACCAATTGTTGCGCCCATGCAATAGTCGGCGACAAACGGTCAAGCTTGTCGCCGACTTCAGTTTACAGCCGTCACTTTAACCCCTATCGGCGGAACGTCCAACCCGGACGTGTAGCTATTGGGGGATTTCACTTCATGCGTTTGTTCATCGCCGCCGCCGTCGCGACGCTCGCCTTCGCCGGCGCCGCCAGCGCCCAGGACGCCAGGCCCGCCGCCGCCAAGGCGCCCGCCCCGACCAAGGGCCAGTACGTCTCGATCGCCGGCGGCTACATCGGCAAGAGCGACTATGACTACGGCTTCACCGGCGGCCGCGTCGAAGGCGACGTCGACGCCAGCGCCCAGTTCGCCGCGGCCTGGGGCGCGTCGCTGGAGGGCAACTGGCGCGCCGAACTGGCCGTCGGCTATCGCAGCCAGGACATCGAGACCACCGTCCGCGTGGGCCCGCTGTCGCAGACCTTCGAGGGCGACAAGGCCCAGACCCTGAGCCTCGACATCAACGCCTATTACGACTTCCCGGTCGCCGGTCCGGTGAAGCCCTATCTGGGCGCGGGCATCGGCGCGGCCTCGGTGAAGATCGACGACGGCCTGCTCGACGACAAGGGCTCGGCCCTGACCCTGCAGGCCATCGCCGGCGCCAGCATGGCGGTCTCGCCGCGCGTCTCGCTGTTCGCCGAGGCCCGCTACCAGCGCGTCGGCCCGATCCGCGTGGAGACCTCCACCTCGGGCGGCGACCAGAAGTCGAAGTTCGACCTGTCGAGCGCCGGCGCCCTGGTCGGCGTGCGCTTCGGCTTCTAGGCCAAGCGGGCTTAGTTGAGCGGGCGCATCGGATCCAACCGTTTCGCTCGCTCACTTCCCGTCATCCCGGCTCTACGGCCCGCTACGCGGCCCTCCGGCCGGGATGACGCGTAAAAGCAACTGAGGACGCATCCCAGGCCCAGCCTGAACGAGAAGGGCGCGCCGGACC
>NZ_JBMDIW010000033.1:0-57070 GCF_057808875.1 Caulobacter sp. FG7 | reverse complement strand
TCGGGCCACCTCCCCCAGAGGGGGAGGATCAAACGAAAAGGGCCGCCCCTTGCGGAGCGGCCCCTTCGGTCGACTTGGGAAACTCGATCAGCCGCGCAGCTTGCGGGTGATGGTCTCCAGGTCCTGGCTGAGCACGGCGTCGTCCTGGCGCAGGGCCTCGATGCGGCGCACGGCGTGCAGGACGGTGGTGTGGTCGCGACCGCCGAAGCGACGGCCGATATCCGGCAGTGAACGGGTGGTCAGCTGCTTGGCCAGCCACATGGCCGCCTGGCGCGGACGGGCGATGGCGCGGTTGCGGCGCTCGCTGAGCAGGTCGGCCTGCTTCATGCCGTAGTGCTCGGACGTCGCCTTCTGGATGTCGTCGATGGTGATCCGCTTCTCGCCGCCGCGCAGGTGCGGGCGCAGGATCGCCTGGACCTCGTCGAGCGACAGGCGCGACAGGCGCTCGCCGGCCCGGGCGGTCAGGGTGTTGAGCGCCCCTTCCAGCTCGCGGACGCTGTCGGTGAAGCGGTCGGCCAGGAATTGCAGCACTTCCGGACGGACCGTCCCGACGAAGCCCTGGGCGCGGCCCAGCGCCTCGATCTTGCGCTCCAGGATGCCCAGGCGCAGCGAGCGGTCGGCCGGCTCCATGCCGCAGACCAGGCCCGCCGACAGGTGCGAGCGCAGGCGCGCGTCCATCTCGGTCATGGCCGAGGGCGGCCGGTCGGCCGAGAACACCACCCGGCGGCCGTCCTCGACGAGGGCGGTCAGGGTGTGGAACAGCTCTTCCTGGCTCGACTGCTTGCCGGCGATGAAGTGCACGTCGTCGATGATCAGGAGGTCGGCGCCGCGCAGCTCGTCCTTGAAGGCCGTGGTCTGGCGATCCATGACCGCGCGGACGAAGGTCGACAGGAAGCGCTCGGCGGTCAGGTAGACCACGCGCTTGTTCGGGGCGGCGCGCATGGCCTCCCAGGCCAGGGCGTTCAGCAGGTGCGTCTTGCCGAAGCCGTAGGGGCCGTGGAACAGCACCGGGTTGAAGTGGCCGTCGGCCCAGCTGGCGACGCGGCGCGCCACGGCGTGGGCGAACTCGTTGGCGGGGCCCGGAACGAAGCTGTCGAAGGTGAAGCGTTCCTGCAGGCCCTGGATGGGCGAGGTCTTGCCGGCGACCGGGGCGGCGGCGGCGGGAACGTCGCTGGAGACCGGCAGCACGATCTCGATCGGCTGCGGCTTGGCCTCGACATAGACGGAGCCGGTGGTGGCCGAGGCGGCGTCGGCCGAGGCTTCGAATTCGAGGCGCGACTTCAGGTCCAGGCGGCGGCCGACGGCGTCGCCGGCGGTCCACAGCTCGCCGATGCGGCGCCAGGCGCTGCGACGGATCCAGTCGCGCGCGATGCCGGTGGGGGTGACGAGCACGACGTCGCCGCCTTGCGTCTCGCGCAGCACCGCGGGCGCGATCCACGAACCGAAGGCGGCGTCGCCCAGCTCGCGCTTCAGGGAGACGCAGACTTTGTTCCACACGATGCCGGCAGGCTCGCGCGTGACGGCGGCATACGCCGCCGACAATTCATGACTGGCCGCCCCGACCTTGATCGACATCAGTTCACCGCCTCGCGCCTGCATACACACAATTACAGATTGCCGGTCGCAAGCCCCCCATGGCGCACGACCGAACTCAGAAACTCTCCCCCCGCATTTATTGAGGACACACAGGGGCTTAACCGGCGAACGCATGGTGTCCGCCGCCGCCGCTGTCGTCACAAGACTGGGAGAGCGCTGAGACCTTTAAACTAGCCACCGGCCCGGGCCGGTCAAACGGAAAACTTGCGTCCGATCGCGGATATTTCTGTTGACTCGCGACACCGCCTCGCCCGTCAAGGGAAAGCCGTTTTGAAGACTTTCGTTCGACGAGCCGGGGGGCAGGTAAAGGAGTACGTAGGCAAAGCAAAAGCCGACCGAGTTGCCTCGATCGGCTTCTACAAGTCTTTGATTTCGCTGAACGAACGGTGTTCGTTCGCGATCTGGACTTAGGCGGCGGCCTTATCCAGCTTCTTCAGACGGGCGGCCAGGCGCGACACCTTGCGCGAACCCGTGTTCGGGTGGACGACGCCCTTCGAAACGGCGCGCATCAGCTCCGATTGAGCCTCGATGAAGGCGGCCTTGGCGACGGCGACGTCGCCCTTGGTGATGGCGTCTTCGAACTTGCGCAGGAAGGTGCGCACGCGCGAGCGGCGAGCGGTGTTCACTTCGGTGCGACGGGCGATCTTGCGGATCGCTTTCTTGGCGCCGGGATTATTGGCCATGGATAGGACCTTCAAACGGACGGCCGCGCGGGCGGCCGCGAAGCAGGTGAAATCAAGAGCGCGCGGATATACGGGAAGGCCGTCGACCGGTCAATCCATCCACAATGGGAATCTTCGCCGGCCCGGGGCTGAACCAGGCCGGCCGGGGATCACGACCCCTTGAACGCGGGTTTGCGCTTCTCGACGAAGGCGGCCATCCCTTCCTTCTGGTCGTCGAAGGCGAACAGCGAGTGGAACAGCCGGCGCTCCAGAGCCACGCCCGCGGTCAGGGTGGTCTCGTAGGCGGCGTTGACCAGTTCCTTGTTCATGGCCGTGGCCAGGGGCGACTGGGAGGCGATCCTGGCGGCGACCTTCACGGCCTCGTCGACCAGCTGGTCGGCGGGGAAGATGCGCGAGACCAGGCCCGCGCGTTCGGCTTCCTCGGCGTCCATCATCCGGCCGGTCAGGATCATGTCCATGGCCTTGGACTTGCCCACCAGGCGCGTCAGGCGCTGGGTGCCGCCGATACCGGGCGCGACGCCCAGATTGATCTCCGGCTGGCCGAACTTGGCGGTGTCGGCGGCCAGGATGAAGTCGCACATCATCGCCAGTTCGCAGCCGCCGCCCAGGGCGTAGCCGGACACCGCGGCGATGATCGGCTTGCGCACCGTCTCGATGGCGCGGGCCTGGGCCGTGAAGAAGTCGGCCTTGAACATGTCGGCATAGGACTTGTCCGACATCTCCTTGATGTCGGCCCCGGCGGCGAAGGCCTTGGGCGAGCCGGTCAGCACGATGCAGCCGACCGTGTCGTCGCCCTGGGCCTGGGCCAGGGCCTGACCCAGTTCGCTCAGCAGCACGCTGTTGAGGGCGTTCAGGGCCTCGGGCCGGTTCAGGCGGATCAGGGCCACGCCGGGCGCGGCCGTGGGGCGTTCGACGATCAGGGTCTCAAAGGCCATCTGCGCTTGGTTCCTCGTGTTCAGTTCGGCCGTCTAGCGCGGCCCTTCGACATCGTAGCCCAGCGCGCGCAGGCGGGCCGGAAGGCCGTCGGGACCAAGAAGGTGCCCCGCGCCCACCACCACCACCGTCCGGCCAGAGCCGGCCAGGCGCGCTTGCAGGGCGTCCATCCACCGTGCGTTACGCTCGACGATGAACCGACGATAGAGGGCGGGCGAAGATTTCCGCATTCCGCCGACCACGGCGCGCTCCAGCGCCTTCTGATCGCCCTGCGACCAGGCGGCCACCAGCCGGCGGTAGGCGCCGGGGTCTTTTTCCAGCTGCCTAATGGTGGCGTTGAGGGTTCTCACCTGGTCGGCCTCCGTCGCGCCGGCGAACAGCGCCATCTGCTCGTCGGGGGTCTCGAAGGCCTTGCGCACGACCTTGGGCGGCGCGGCCGCCTGCAGCCGCCGCTCGACCCCGCCCTCGGCCAGGCCGCGGTCCTGGGCGAAGGCGGCCGTGGTCAGCCGCACCTCGGCCATCCACGGCTTGAGGCGCTCCAGTTCGCTCATCGGCACGTCCAGGCGGCCGGCCAGCTTGCGCAGGCGGGCGGCGGCGCGGGGCTTGAGCCGCGAAGTCAGGGTCTGGCCGGGCGGCAACAGGCCATAGGCGCCGGCCAGGTCCTGCATCCGACGGTCGGCGGCCGCGTCCATCGGAACCTCGAACCACAGGTCGTCGGCCTGGGAGAGGGCGGCGTCCAGCGCCGGCGGCTTCCAGTCGAGATCCTTGGGCAGGACGTGCATCGAGCCGAACAGCACGATCTCGGAATCCGCGTCGCGCACCGTCCACACCGGCGGCGCGGCCAAAGCGGGCGCGGTGAGGGCGGGCGCGGCCAGCAGCATGGCCAGGGCGACGAGGAGGGAACGGAACATCACGCCAAACCGAAAAAGCCGCGCCTCAAGCTGGAGAAGGCGCGGCCAGGGTCATTTCTGACAAACGGGGCAGAAAAAGGTTGAGCGCCCGGCCTGGACCTCGCGGGCGATCACGCCCTTGCAGCCAAGCGTGGGGCAGGGCTCGCCCTCGCGGTCGTAGACCCGGAACCGGTGCTGGAAATAGCCCAGCGCCCCGTCGGCGGCGGCGAAGTCCTTCAGCGACGATCCGCCGACCTCGACGGCCTCGGCCAGCACCTCCTTGATGGCGGCGGTCAGCGGGCCTAGCCGCTTGCCGGCGATCTGGCCCGACGGCTTGAACGGCGAGATGCCCGAGCGATGCAGGGCCTCGCAGACATAGATGTTGCCCAGGCCCGCCACGGTCTTCTGGTCCAGCAGCAGGGTCTTGGGCCCCTGCTTGCGGCCGCCGAAGGCCTTGACCAGGGTCTTGGCGTCGAAGGCGTCGCTCAGCGGTTCCGGGCCCATGGTCGCAAACCACGGATGGCGATCGACGCGGTCGGTGGCGATCAGGTCCATGAAGCCGAAGCGGCGGGGGTCGTAATAGGTGATGGTCGCGCCCTCTTCGGTCTCGAACACGACGTGGGCGTGCTTGTCGTCCGGCTTGACCTCGCGGGCGAAGTCGCCGGGTCTCACGGCGCCCTCCGGGGCTGCGATCTCGAACCTGCCGGTCATGCCCAGATGCATCACCAGGGTGTCGCCGCGATCCAGCGGCGCCAGCAGATATTTGGCGCGTCGCTCCAGCCGCAGGATCCTCGCGCCGGTCAGCCGCTGGACGAAGCCGTCGGGCAGGGGAAAGCGCAGGTCGGGGCGGTTGGCGCGCACGCGGGAAAGGCGCGCGCCGGACAGGACGGGCTCGAGTCCGCGGCGGACGGTCTCGACTTCGGGCAGTTCGGGCAAGGAAGACCCCTTAAAACGATGACGCGGCGCGAGACGCGGTCTAATAGGCGAAGATCATATAGAGAGCCCGACCCGTAGACGTCATGAGCAAGCCCTCCGCCACTTTCGGATTCAAGGACGTCGATCCCGCCCTGAAGGCGGGCCTGGTGCGCGGGGTCTTCGACCGCGTGGCCAAGAACTACGACCTGATGAACGACCTGATGAGCGGCGGCGTGCACCGGCTCTGGAAGGACGCGGTCGCCGCCCGCCTCAACCCGCAGCCGGGCGAGATCATCATCGACTGCGCCGGCGGCACCGGCGACATGGCTCGCCGCTTCGCCAAGATGGCCCGCAACGCGCAGCAGCGCCGCGGCGGTCCGGACGCGACCATCAACATCGTCGACTACAACGCCGAAATGATCATGGCCGGGATCGAGAAGGGCGGCGAGCCCGAGATCACCTGGACGGTCGGCGACGCCCAACGCTTGCCGCTGCCCGACGCCTATGCCGACGCCTATGTGATCTCGTTTGGCATCCGCAACGTCACCGACATCGATGCGGCCCTGCGCGAAGCCCGCCGCGTGCTCAAGCCCGGCGGCCGCTTCCTGTGCCTGGAGTTCTCGCGCCCGGCCACCGAGGCGCTCGCGAAAGCCTATGACGCCTACAGCTTCAAGGTCATCCCGCAGGTCGGCGAATGGGTCGCCAAGGACCGCGACGCCTATCAGTACCTGGTCGAGAGCATCCGCCGCTTCCCCGACCAGAAGACCTTCCTGTCGATGATCGAGGCCGCCGGCTTCAAGCGGGCCACCTACACCAACTTCACCGGCGGCGTGGCGGCCCTGCACCAGGGCTGGGCGCTCTGAGCTCGACAAGCCCATCCATCGTCGACGGGACCGCCCTCGTCCTTCGACAAGCTCAGGATGAGGGCGACTGGCAAGCCGCTTCAGTAGAAATCCTCACCCTGAGCCTGTCGAAGGGCGGGATTTCGGACCAAGATCGATGACCTCTTCCTCCGTCGCAGTCTCGGCCGCATGAGCCGAACCGCCGCATTTCTCCGCCTGATCGGCGCCGGCTGGCGCCTGGTGCGCGCCGACGCCCTGGTTCCGAAAGAGGTCGAGCCGCTGCTGCCGCCGTCGGCGCGGCTGGCCGGCCGGTTCCTGCGCCTGTTCGCCGGCGGCAAGACCCGTAAGGGTCGTCCGGGCGAACGCCTGGCCCGCGCGCTGGAGGGCTTGGGCCCCGTCGCCATCAAGATGGGCCAGTTCCTGTCGACCCGGGCCGACATCTTCGGCGCGACCTTCGCCGAGGACCTGTCGCACCTGAAGGACCGTCTGCCGCCGTTCCCGACCGCGATCGCGCGGGCCGAGGTCGAGCGCAGCCTGGCCCGGCCGATCGACAGCCTCTACGCCAGCTTCGGCGAACCCGTGGGCGCGGCCTCGCTGGCCCAGGCCCACGAGGCGACCCTGCACGACGGCGCCAAGGTGGCCGTGAAGGTGCTGCGTCCCGGCATCGAGCGCCGCGTGGCCGAGGATAGCGCCACCCTGCGCCTGGCCGCGGATCTCGCCCATCGCCTGGTTCCCGCCGCCCGCCGCCTGCGTCCGCGCGAGTTCGTCGAGGTGGTCATCCGCGCGCTCGACCTGGAGATGGACCTGCGCTTCGAGGCCGCCGGCTGCGCCGAGCTGGGCGAGGCCATGGCGCTGGACACCCACATGCGCGCCCCTGCGGTGGTGTGGGACGGCGTCGGCAAGCGGGTGCTGACCCTGGCCTGGGCGCCGGGCGTGCCGCTGTCGGATCCCAAGGCGCTGGAGCAGGAAGGCCTCGATCGCAAGGCCCTGGCCGACAACGTCACGCGCGGCTTCCTGGCCCAGGCCCTGGACCACGGCCTGTTCCACGCCGACCTGCACGAGGGCAACCTGTTCGTCAGCGCGCCTGCCGCCATCACCGCCGTCGACTACGGCATCGTCGGGCGGCTGGGCCCGGCCGAGCGCAAGTACCTGGCCGAGATCCTCTACGGGTTCCTCAGCCGCGACTACGTGCGGGTGGCCAAGATCCACTTCGACGCCGGCTATGTGCCCGCCCACCAGGACATGGACGCCTTCGCCCAGGCCCTGCGCGCCGTCGGCGAGCCCGTGTTCGGACGCGACGCCCGCCAGGTGTCGATGGGCAAGCTGCTCGCGCAGCTGTTCGAGATCACCGCCCTGTTCGAGATGGCCCTGCGGCCCGAGCTCGTCCTGCTGCAGAAGACCATGGTGACGGTCGAGGGCGTGGCCCGCCGCATCGATCCGACCCACGACCTGTGGGCCGCCTCCGACCCCGTCGTCCGCCGCTGGATCGCCCGCGAGCTGTCGCCGGTGGCCCGGATGAAGGAACTGGCCGACGAGGCCCTGCGCGCCCTCAAAGCCATGGCCCGCTACGCCGAACAGCCGCCGGCGCCGCCGACGGTGATCGTGGAAAAGCGCGCCGTGTGGCCCGGGGTGCTGGCTGGCGCGGCGGCGGCCGCCCTGGCCTTCGCCGCCGGCCTCGGCGCGGCGACATTGCTGGGCTAGCGCAGCGCGTGATCCTCGTCCTTCGACAAGCTCAGGAAGAGGATCAAGGGATCGACCGTGCAGTCGTAAACCTCACCCTGAGCTCGTCGAAGGGCGAGGTTTTCGCAGCCTAGAGCCCCAGCGCCTCCCGCGCCGCGGCGATCGCGGCGGCGCGCACGTCCTCGGGATAGGGGACGCCTGCGCTGTGGCCCCACACCGGGCCCGGCCAGGCCGGATCGCCGGCGCGGCGGCCCAGCACGTGGACGTGCAGTTGCGGTGTGACGTTGCCCAGGGCCCCGAGGTTCAGCTTGTCGACCGCCAGGCCCAGCACCTTGGCGACGGCCCGCACGGCCGCGCCGGCGGCGACGGCTTCCTCGGTCAGGGCCGTGCGGCCCTCCGGCGACAGGTCCTCGATCTCGACCAGGCCGTCGGCGCGCGGGATCAGCACCAGCCACGGATAGCGGGCGTCGTCGTGCAGGCGAACGTGGCAGAGCTCCAGCTCGCCGATCGCGTGGGAGCTGGCCGGAAAGGCCGGATGCAGAGAAAAATCAGCCACGCTTGGGGACCCCCGCCCAGTAGTCGAAATCCAGGATCACCGCCGGATCGTAGGTCCCTTCGGCGTCCTTGTCGGGGAAATCCGTACACGGCCTGTCCTTGGTGGCAACCAGCCGTAACCGCAGGGCGCCGAGCGCTCCCCCAGACCCAGGCAGGTCCGCCTTGTCGAGCACCTCGCTCCAGGCGAACACCGTCGAGCCGGCGAAGAACGGCGCCACGTGCCGGCCGCCGTTGATCCCCAGGACCAGGCCGGCGTTCTGCAGCCCGTTGAACGACAGGGCCTTGGCTGTCGAGATCACCACCCCGCCATAGACGAGGCGCCGGCCCGACGGGTCCTTGGCGCGTTCGAACTGGTTGAAGTGCACCTTGGCGGTGTTCTGCCACAGGCGGGTGGCCATCTGGTGTTCGGCCTCTTCCACCGCCATGCCGTCGACATGGTCGATCTTCTCGCCGACCGCATAGTCCTCAAAGGCGTGAGCCGCCCCGGCCAGCGCCCAGTCGTAGCGTGAGAAATCCAGGCCTGGCGGAACGACCAGATCCTCGGGCGAGACCGCCTTGGCCAGGTCCGGAACCGACTGGGCCTCGACCACGGCCGCCGGGTCGCGCTTTCGCACCATGACCCAGCGCACGTAACTCAGCACCGCCTCGCCGCGTTGGTTGGTCCCGGTGGTGCGGACGTAGACGACCCCGGTCCTGCCGTTCGAGTTCTCCTTGACCCCGATCACCTCCGACGTCGCCGCCAGGGTGTCGCCCGGAAACACCGGGGCCAGGAAGCGGCCCTCGGCGTAGCCCAGGTTGGCCACCGCGTTCAGGCTGATGTCGGGCACGGTCTTGCCGAACACGACATGGAAGGCGACCAGCGGGTCGACCGGGGCGGCGGCCAGGCCGCTGGCGCGCGCGAATTCGTCTGACGAGAAGAGGGAAAACCGCGGTCCGTAAAGCGCCGTATACAGCGCGACGTCGCCGGCGGTCACCGTGCGCGGCGTGGCGTGAACCAGCACCTGGCCGGGCCGGAAGTCCTCGAAAAAGCGTCCAGGATCGGTCTTGCTCACGGCGCCTCTCCTTGTGTTTGTTGTGATCGTTTTGCCGCAGCGCAGCGAAACGGGAAAGGGGGCTTGAGACTGAGCCGCGAGGGGCGTAGACCGCGCCCCGACATTTCCTGTCCACAGCCTGATGGAGACCCCATGGCTCGCGCGAAGATCGCCCTTATCGGCGCCGGCATGATCGGCGGCACCCTGGCCCACATCGCCGCTCGCGAAGAGCTGGGCGACGTGATCCTGTTCGACATCGCCGAAGGCACCCCGCAGGGCAAGGCGCTCGACATCGCCGAAGCCTCGGCCGTGTTCGGCAAGGACGTGGCCCTGAAGGGCGCCAACGACTACGCCGACATCGCCGGCGCCGACGTCTGCATCGTGACCGCCGGCGTGCCGCGCAAGCCGGGCATGAGCCGCGACGACCTGCTGGGCATCAACCTGAAGGTCATGAAGGCCGTCGGCGAAGGCATCAAGGCCCACGCCCCGAACGCCTTCGTCATCTGCATCACCAACCCGCTCGACGCGATGGTCTGGGCCCTGCAGCAGTTCTCGGGCCTGCCGAAGGAAAAGGTCATCGGCATGGCCGGCGTCCTGGACTCGGCCCGCTTCGCCTACTTCCTGGCCGAAAAGACCGGCGTGTCGGTCGAAGACATCCACGCCTGGACCCTGGGCGGTCACGGCGACGACATGGTCCCGATGGTCCGTCACTCGACCGTCGGCGGCCTGCCGCTGCCGGACGCCGTGAAGGCCGGCTTCCTGACCCAGGAAGAACTGGACGCCATCGTCGAGCGCACCCGCAAGGGCGGCGGCGAGATCGTCGCCCTGCTGAAGACCGGCTCGGCCTTCTACGCCCCGGCTGAAAGCGCCATCGCCATGGCCACCAGCTACCTGAAGGACAAGAAGCGCGTCCTGCCGTGCGCCACCTTCCTGAACGGCGAGTACGGCCTGTCGGGCCTGTACGTCGGCGTGCCGGTCGTCATCGGCGCCGCCGGCGCCGAGAAGATCGTCGAGTTCGAAACCAACGACGCCGAGAAGGCGATGTTCGCCAAGTCGGTGGAGTCGGTTCAGGGCCTGATGGAAGCCTGCAAGGCCATCGACCCGTCGCTGGTCTAATCGTTTCCGCGATCACCAAAACGACGAAGGGCGGCCCCGAAAGGAGCCGCCCTTTTTCGTTTGCTCGGCGTGAAGCCCAAGATTGTTTCGATTGAAACTAAATTGTTTAGAGAGCAACCTCTCCCGGCCGCGTGAGCCTTGGCGCATCAAGCATAAGGGCGGCCTACTGAAGCATAGATAAAAAATTGTTTTCGATTTCGTCCGTTCATTTTGCTGCGTGAAATTGTCTTGAGTCTAAACAGACTCAACAGGCGAAATCTTATCATGAGGTCGAGAGGGTTTCGCCTAACTGATGCGCCTCAAGCCTCTACTAATGGGTGGGTGCTTGTGGTGGTGGCCCCATATGTAGTGCTGACCTATTGACGACTCAAAAATTGAGAGGTCTCATCTGCACATGACGCTGAAACGTCGAAGCCGCCCGGGTGGCACCCCAAGCGGCTTCTGCGTCAAGGCGGTTCCCGGACCTTTTGGCGGCATCGGGAAACGTTGGCTACGACGCCAAGACGATCTGTCTTGGAGCCATACGTGTCAAGCCGTCTCCTTTGACCCTGCGCCTAAGGACGCATTCAAAATGGCGACCGTTACCTACCCCTGCTACATTCAACGTAAAGACGCCAAAGGTGAATGGCGTTGGACCTACTTCGCGAAGAACGCGGAAGCGATCGCTGTCAGCAGCGAGAGCTACAAGAACCGCGCCGACTGCACCCACGGCATCGACCTCATGAAGGCCTCGAATGCCTCGCCGGTCTTCTTCTACGAATAAGGCCTGAAAGCAGGAACTTAGGCGGTAGCGGGTTTGCCCGCTGCCGCCTTTTAGTGCGCCGCCTCGCCGGTCTCCTGCGAGATCTCTTCCAGTGTCTTGCCGACCTGCTTGGCGCCGTAGTCCTTGGCCACGTCGCCGAGCGACAGGATGCCGGTAAGGTTTCCGCTCTCGTTGAGCACCACCAGGCGGCGGACCTGGTTGTTGGCCATCTTGGCGGTGGCGTCGGCCAGGATGTCGTCTTCCTTGACCGACAGCACCTCGCCGTCGCTCATCACTTCGGAGACGGGGCTGTCGAAGCTGCGGCCTTCGGCCACCACGCGCAGCACGATGTCGCGGTCGGTGACCAGGCCCAGCACCTTGCCGTTGTCGACCACCGGCACCACGCCGCTGTCGATCTTGGCCATCACCTCGGCGACCTTGCGGATGCTGTCGCCGGGACGGGCGACCGAGACCTGGCTGGTCATGGCGTCGCTGACTTTCATGGGTCTTCCTCCTTCTGGGGGAGTGGAATTGGACCCGCTAGAAACCCCGCGACGCCGCAGACCGTTCCGCTTGTTCTCTAGGCCAGCGCCGCCTTCTGGCTCGCCAGGAAGGTCGCGACCGAGGTCGGCGCCTTGCCGGTCAGGCTTTCGACCGTGTCGGTGAGCACGGCGTGGCGGCCCTCGGCGGTGTCGTGGTCGAAGACGGCCAGCAGATCCACATAGGCCGGCGGCAGGCCGGCGCTGGCCAGGCCCGCGCGCAGGGCGTCCAGCGGGATGTCCTGGTGGGTCACCGGCTTGCCCGAAACCTGCGCCAGCAGGGCGGCCAACTGGTCCTGGGTGACCGCCTCGGGGCCCGTCACCTCGAGGACCTGGCGGCCTTGCGCGCCCAGCAGGGCGGCGACATCGGCGCGGGCGCAGTCCTCGCGCGCGACATAGGCGCGGCCCTTGCCGGCCGTGGCGGTGTAGAGGGTCCCGCTGGCCAGGGCCTGGCCCGCGCCCATCAGGATCGTCTCGGCATAGAGGTGGTGGCGCAGGATGGTCCAGTCGAGCGAGGCCTCGGCGAAGATCGCCGCCTCGGTCCAGAAGTGGTCGTCTAGGCCCTGGGCTTGCGGACGCACGCCGGGGGCCGAGGTGTAGGCGATGTGCTTGATGCCGGCCTTTGCGGCCGCAGCGACGGCGGCGCGGTGCTGGGCGATGCGGCGGCCGGGCTTGTCCAGCGCGTCGGTGCTGACCAGCAGCAGGCGGTCCACGCCCGCGAAGGCGGTGTCCAGCGAGGCCGGATCGTCGAAGTCGGCGGCGCGCACCTCCACGCCCCTGGCGGCCAGGTCGGCCAGCTTGGAGGGATCGCGGGTGGTGGCGATCACGTGCGGGGCGCCGGCCTCCAGCAGCAGTTCGACTACGCGGCGGCCCAGTTGGCCTCCGGCGCCGGTCACCAGAAGGCGGTCGTTGAGGAAGGGTTGGGCGGTCATCGCAGGCGTCCTTTGCTGGTCTCTTTTCGAGACCAAGTGTAGATGTGAGACCGATCGTGCGCCGTAAAGACGGCAGTTTTCCGGGAGATAGGCACCTTGAAGGAACCACCTGCCCTTTCGCCAGAAGCGATGTGCGAGGCGATGGACGGCTGGCGCGGCCAGGGCTTCACCAGCGCCGATTGCCCGGTGCGCGACGTCGTCGACCACCTGGGCGACAAGTGGAGCACGCTGATCCTGTCGCTGCTGTTCATCGGCCCCAAGCGGTTCGGGGCCCTGCGCCGCGCCGTGCCCGACATCTCCCAGCGCATGCTGACCCAGACCCTGCGCGACCTGCAGCGCGACGGCCTGATCGAGCGTGAGGTGTTCCCCACCAAGCCGCCGAGCGTCGAATACAGCCTTTCGCCGCTGGGCATGTCGCTGCAGACGCCGCTGAACGCGCTGATCGCCTGGGCCGTGGAACATCACGGCGCGATCCGCGAGGCCCGGGCGCGCTACGACGGGGCCGAGGCGGCCTGAAAGATCCTCCCCCTCTGGGGGAGGTGGCCCGGAGGGCCGGAGGGGGGACGTTCTCAGCTGCCGCAACGCTGGCCGCCCACACCCCACCCGTAAAATCCCAGCGAAAGCGGGGACCCAGGTGTTTTATCGTCGAGCGCCGTGGGTTTCAGAAAAAGCCTAGGTCCCCGCTTTCGCGGGGATTTTACGGAAGATGGGCCGTTCTCAGCTTCCGCAACATCCGAAAGCCATCCCCCCACTGATCGCTGACGCGATCGCCTCCCCCACAAGGGGAGGTTCGCAACACCACAGGGCTGCGCTTGCCGCCGAACCACCCTACATCCAGCGCCCAAGCCTCACCGGAGCTCTCATGACCATCACCGCCCACCGCGTCAGCGTTCCCGTCTTCGTCCAGGGGCTGAAGGGCCTGTCGGGCGTGCTGGCCAAGGCCGCCGCCCATGTCGAAGAGCGCAAGCTCGACCCCGAGGCGCTGCTGAAGGCCCGGCTCTATCCCGACATGTTCCCGCTGATCCGCCAGGTGCAGATCGCCACCGATTTCGCCAAGGGCGCCAGCGCGCGCCTCGCTGGCGTCGAGGTTCCGGCCTGGGACGACGTCGAGACCAGCTTCGCCGACCTGTCGGCTCGGGTCGCGCGCGCCATCGCCTATGTCGAGGGCCTGGACCCGGCCGCCTTCGACGGCGCCGAGGACCGCACCGTGGCCCTGACCCGTCGCGGCGAAACCACCGAGCACAACGCCCTCGACTACCTGACCGCTCAAGCCATGCCGAACTTCTATTTCCACCTCTCCACCGCCTACGCGATCCTGCGCGAGAACGGTGTCGTGCTGGGCAAGCGCGACTTCCTCGGTACGGCCTGAGCCCGACAAGGCGGCGGCCCTCAGGGCCGCCGCCTGAACGCCCATACCAGGCCCGCCAGCGCGGTCAGCACCCCCGCCGCCGCCGACAGCACCACGGCCAGTTCCTTCAAAACCTCCGGTTCCATTCGCTCCACCCGTCACTCACCCCGCATCGCGGTCACGGATCAGCGTGGCCTGACGCGACGTCGAGTTCGGACGTATGTTCCCTTTTTGTTCTGAAGCGTAAGCGATGCTTACGCCACCTCGCGCGTGGCCACCGCTTCCAGGCCCAGGATCGCGGCCTTGCGGGCCAGGCCCCAGTGGTAGCCGGTGAGGCGGCCGTCCTTGGCGATGGCCCGGTGGCAGGGGATCAGCAGCGAGATCGGGTTGGCGCCGATGGCGCCGCCGGTGGCCTGGAAGGCCTTGGGCTTGCCGGCCCAGGCGGCGACCTGGCCGTAGGTCGCCGTGCCTCCGGCCGGGATCCGCAACAGCGCCTTCCACACCTGCACCTGGTAGGGCGAGCCGATTAGCACCACGGGGAGGGGGCCTTCGCCGGCGCCGAAGGCCTTCAGCGCGGTGTCCTGGGCGGCCATGTCGTCGCGCACCCATTCCGCGCCGGGCCAGCGGCGGTGCATGTCGGCGAAGCTGAAGTCGTCGTCGCCGTCGGAGAAGGCCAGGCCCGCCAGGCCTCGCTCGGCCAGAACGAACAGTCCTCGCCCGAACGGGGTGGGAGCCCAGCCCCAGCGCAGGGTCATGCCCGCCCCGCGCCGGCGCACCTCGCCCGGGGTGGCCGCCTCCTGGGCGATGAACAGGTCGTGCAGCCGCGAGGGTCCCGACAGGCCCGCATCATAGGCCGCGTCCAGCACGCTGGCCCCGGCCTCCAGCGAGCGGCGGGCCTCGGCGTGGGCGATGGCGGCCACGAAGGTCTTGGGGCTCACGCCTGCCCAGCGGGTGAAGATCCGCTGGAAGTGGAACGGCGACAGGCCAACGGCGTCGGCGGCCTCGTCCAGTGACGGCCGCTCCATCCAGCGCTGGGCCAGCCAGTCGAGGGCCGTGGCCATGCGATGATAGTCGGCCGAGCGCTCTGCCAGGCGCGCGAGGATTTCGGACGCGGAAGGTTCGGACTGGACGAGATCGAGGGCCATCGGCGCACTCTACGCCGGGCAGGGCAGTGCGTCCGCCCGGTTCTTGCGCTGCCCGTCCTGGCTCAGGCGTAGCGCTCGGCCCGCGCCGCCTTGATCGCCCGTTCCAGGGCGCGAGCGAAGGCCACGCGCTCCTCGGGGCTGAGCGCCCGGGCCAGGGTCAGGCGGCGGCGAGACATGAAGAGTCGCACGCGGCTCTCGTGCTCGCCCGGCTGGTCGAGGTCTACGCGGGTGAAAGCCGTCGGCGAGGTCCAGACCACCCGAGCGCCCTTGTCGTCTTCGCGGCTGACGGTGATCGCCTCGGCCGTGACCTTTACCCGTTCGGAGCGAGACAGGGCGCGGTTGCTGGCGCGCAGGGCCAGCCACAACGCCAGGACGTCCAACCCCAGGAACGGCAGCACCGGCGGCGCGCCGACCACCAGCAGGAAAACCGCGACCATCAGGTTGAAGGCGATCGCCACGCCCAGCACCAGGCCCATGCCGGCGCGGCTCAGCGACCGGTTGGGGCGGATCACGGCGTCCATGTAGAGCGCGGCGGCCATGCCAAAGGTCTACGCCCCTCGCGCCGCCTTGGCGAGCAGGCCGCATCACGGCATGGTCGCGCCGATGGCCGCCAGCAAATCCCTCGTCAAGAAACGCCCCGCCGGCAAGCGGATCACCGCCGCCGAGCGCGAACGCGTGCGCATCCTGTTCGAGCGCTTCGAGAGCCTCGAACTGCGTCCCAAGACCGAGCTGAACTACTCCAACCCCTACGAGTTGGTCACCGCCGTGGCCCTGTCGGCCCAGGCCACCGACGTGCAGGTCAACAAGGCCACCGGCCCGCTGTTCCAGGTCGCCGACAGCGCCGAGAAGATGCTGGAGTTGGGCGAGGACGGCCTGATCTCCTACATCGCCTCGATCGGCCTCTTCCGCACCAAGGCCAAGAACGTCATCGCCTCGGCTCACATCCTGATGGACCGCTACGGCGGCCAGGTGCCGTTGAACCGCGAGGCCCTGGAAAGCCTGCCGGGCGTGGGCCGCAAGACCGCCAGCGTGGTGCTGAACGAGTTGGACGTCGAGCCGGCCATCGCCGTCGACACCCACGTGTTCCGGGTCTCGCATCGCTTGAAGCTGTCGGCCGGCAAGACGCCGGACGCGGTCGAGGACGACCTGATGCGCGTGGTGCCCGGGCCCTACCAGACCCGCGCCCACCACTGGCTGATCCTGCACGGCCGCTACATCTGCATCGCCCGCAAGCCCAAGTGCGAGATCTGCAAGATCGCCGACCTCTGTCCGTCACTGGGGCTGTTCTGAGGCGTTGGGACCGAAACCTCGCCCTTCGACAAGTTTCCACCGAACGCCCGCAATGATCCTCATCCTGAGCTTGTCGAAGGACGAGGATCACGCATTGAGCCTCAGACCCGCGCGCCCGGCTTGAAGCGGGCGGTCATCGCCATCATCGCCACGACGCCCGCCGCCATCAGCAGCCAGGCGGCCGACAGGTCGGACGAGGCGTCACGCACCCAGCCGGCGAAGAACGGCATGACGCTGGCCATGACGTAGCCGCCGCCCTGGACGAAGGCCATCAGGTCGCCGGCGCTTTCCGGGTCGCTGGCGTGGTCCAGCGTGACGATCAGCGACAGCGGGAAGATCGCGCCGATGCCCGCGCCCAGCAGGCAGACGGTCGGCAGCACCAGCCAGGGGGCCAGCAGCAGGCAGGCGATGCCGGCCAGCAGCGAGGCCAGGGCCGCCGCCAGCAGCGGGCGGCGGTCGGGGCGACGGGCGATGGCGGCCGAGACCGCAAGGCCCGCCAGCACTTCGCAGACGGTCAGGGCCGACAGGGCATAGCCGGCCTGGTCGGCGGTCAGGCCCCGGCTGGCGTAGAACGGCGGAAACCAGGCCAGCACCAGGGTATAGGCGCCGGTGCCGATGCCGAAGAAGGTCAGCAGCAGCCAGGCGCGGGGGCTCTTCCACACCGACGGTCGGCGCAGGGCGACCGGGCCGCCGGCCGGTGCGGCCTCCTCGCGCTTGGCGGCGCGCAGCCACAACGCCAGAGCCAGCACGGCGGGCAGGGCCCACAGGCCGAACATCGCCTGCCAGCCGGCCAGGCGGGTGACGCCCGTGGCCATGGCGGCGGCCACGGCCGCGCCGGCCATGATCCCGGTAGTGTAGAGGCCCATCATCCGCGGCGCGCCCTCGCCGGTGGTCCGCTTGATGAAGCCGGGCATCAGGGCCTGCACGGCCGCGACGCCGACCCCGACCATGGCGGCGCTGGCGAAGAGGCCGGTGGTGCTTGGCCAGAGCGCCCGCAGGCCGCAGGCGATGGCGATGGCCAGGAGGCCGATGGCCACGCCCATGCGCTCGCCCAGGGCCCGGCGCAGCGGCGCGGCCAGGAGGGCGCCCAGGCCCATCAGCAGGATCGGCAAGGTCGTGAGCAAGCCTGCAGCCGCCGAAGATGCGCCGGTGGCGGCCTTCACCTGGTCGAGCACGGGGCCCAGCGCGGCCAGGGCCGGGCGCAGGTTCAGCGCCGCCACGACGATCGCCGCGATGGTGAGCAGGGCGCCGCTTTGGGCGGCACGGGTGGAGGCAGACGCGCTTTTACGCGCCTTGGCGTCTTCTTCGTAGGCGAGGACCACGATATATCTCGTTGGAAAGTATCTTGACGGCGAGATATATCCGATGACGGCGAAAGCCAAGCGTCATGACCGCGCAGGTGCGGCCTCGGTCCAGTGGCGGCGCGAGCGGCCGGACCTGGATCCATTCCCGATGGAGCTGGTCGGTCGCCTCTGCGAGGTGGCCGAGATCGTGCTCAAGGAGAGGCTGGCGCCGCTGTTCGCCGCCCATGGCCTGCAGCGCGGCGAGTTCGACGTGCTGGCCACCTTGCGCCGGGCAGGGGAGCCCTACGCCCTGACCCCGACCGACCTCTATGAGACGGCCATGGTCTCGTCCGGCGGCATGACCGCGCGGATCGACCGGCTGGAGAAGATGGGCCTGGTCGGGCGCCGCCCGCATCCCAGCGACCGTCGCGGCACGCTGGTGGCGCTGACGGAGGAGGGCAGGGGGCTGCTGGACAAGATCCTGCCCCTGCACATCGACAACGAGCGGGCGCTGCTGGCCTCGCTGGACGCCGGCGAGCAGCAGGCGCTCAGTGGGTTGCTGGCCAAGCTGTTGTCAGGGTTGGGGCCGACCTAGGGGCGAAACCTCGCCCTTCGACAGGCTCAGGGTGAGGTTTTCCGCAGTCCGAAGCCTTGCCCTGGTCCTCATCCTGAGCTTGTCGAAGGACGAGGACCACGCAGGGGCGATGGGGAGGGCGGCGGGGCTTAAACCCCCAGCCCCAGGCCGCCGCGCGCCTTGGGCGGGTCGATGTGACCGGCCTCGCGGGCGCGGGTCCAGTTCAGCTTCTCGACGTTCTCGCGGAAGGCGAAGCGCAGGATGTGGTCGGCGACCACCTGCTCCAGCTTGGCCAGGGACTCCAAATCCTCGGCCTCGACGGTCATGTCCAGGCCTTCGGCGTCGGCGGTCATCCGGCACGGGCCCAGCGGTAGCGGGAAGACGGCCGTGGTCTCGGTCAGCTCGACCTCGAACTTGTGGCCCCAGTGCTTGGCCAGCTGGGTCATGTAGCGGGCGGCCTTGTCGGTGACGAGGCGGGCGTGGCTCTGCATGAGATGTGCTCCTCTGTTCCGGCCCGGTTCAGACAGCTTCGATCTGCGTTGCGGCGTCGTCCAAAGCCTTGGCGATGGCGGCGATCTGCTCGGAGCTTAGGCTTCCGGCGTGCAGTTTCAACCGCAGGGCCGTCTTCAGGTTTTCGCGGGCTCGCAGGATCTGCGGCGCGAAGGCGGCGCTGCGCGAGGCGGCCTCGGCCATGCGCTCGAACAGGCCGTTCACCGGCTGGGCGTTGGCTTCCAGGAAGGCCTGGCCCTCGTCGGTGATCGTGTAGAGCTTCTTGCCGCCGCCGGCGTCGGTCGCGGCGACGTAGCCGAGCTCCTCCAGCAGGGTCAGGGTCGGATAGATCACGCCAGGGCTGGGGCTGTAGGCGCCGCCGGCCGCGGTCTCGACCGCCTTGATCAGTTCGTAGCCGTGGCTGGGCTTGTCGGCGATCAGCTTCAGCACGACCAGGCGCAGGTCGCCGTGGTCGAAGAAACGGCCGCGCGGGCCGCCGCGGCCGAAGCCCCGTCCGCCCATGCCGCCGTGTTCGCGGCCGTCGAAGCCGAACGGATGGCGGCTGTGATGACCCCCGTGGCGGCCGTGATGGTGATGATGTCGTCCAAACATGTGTGCTTCTTTCGATGCAGTTTCGTTATATCGAAATTATAGATATATCGAAACCGATCGGCGTCAAGAGCTATTTAGATATATCTGATGCTATCGGGATGCGACGGCGGCCGAAAAGGCCTGGGCGCACAACTCCTCGCCGAAGGCGTCGCTGAGCTGTTCCTCGGCCTCGCCCATCTTGATGACGGCCAGGCGCGAGCCGACGATGGTCTTGCCGATGGCGTAGTCGCCGACGGTCTTGCCGGTGCGCACGTCGACCAGCCGGGCCTGGCTGCGCAGCACGTTGGCGCCGCCGACCAGGGCGGTCATGGCCGGATTGGCCTTGTCGAAGCGGTCGAGCTTCACCTCCAGCCGCAGCGGCCGCTGGCCCTTGGCGCAGCCGTCCAACTTGGCCTGCACCCGCTGCTTGAACAGGGTGTCGAAGCCGTCGGTGACCTTCAGTTCGCCGCGCGTCAGCCGTACGTCGGAAATCCTGGCCTGGGCGCGCCAGTCGGCCGGCAGGTCGTCGACCGCGGCGCTGCGTGAGAGGCTGACGCAGCCCGTCGCCATCGTCGCCACGCCCAGCAGGGCCGCCATCTTGGCCGCGTTCATCCGATGTCCTCCAATCCCCGGCCCAGAACGCGCCGAACGGAGAATGGTCGCAGATCGAAAGAACGCCGGTATTGAATGATCGCGCGGCGCTTCAGGCCGCGCGCAGGGTCTCGGCCAGCAGGCGGCCCTCGGCGGCGCGGCTGGAGCCGGCCCGCCAGGCGACCACGATCTCGCGGGTGGACTGGGCGGTGGCGAGCGGCCGCACCGTCACCGGCGCGTTCTCGGCCAGGCCCGCCTGCACGGCCATGGCCGGCAGGAACGACACGCCCAGGCCCGAGCCGATCATCTGCACCAGGGTGGGCAGCGAGGTCGCCGCGAAGCTCTCCTCGTCGCCGACGCCCTTGGGCGGCTCCAGCCCGCAGGCGGCCAGGGCGTGGTCGCGCAGGCAGTGGCCGTCCTCCAGCAGGATGACGTCCTGGCCGTCGAGGCTGGCCGGGTCGACCCTGTCCTGCATGGCCATCGGATGGTTGGCGGGGGCGGCGGCCAGCAGTTCGTCGTGCTCGACGTGGGCCCAGTCCAGGCCCGTCATGTCGTAGGGCAAGGCGATCAGGGCCGCGTCCAGCGAGCCGGCCTTCAGCGAGGCGATCAGGCGCTGGGTCAGGTCTTCGCGCAGAAAGAGGCGCAGCTTCGGAAACTGGTCGCGCAGCAACGGCAGGGCGCGCGGCAGCAGGTACGGCGCCACGGTCGGGATCACCCCAAGGCGGAAGCGCCCGGCCAGCGGCTGGCCCGCGCCGCGCGCGGCCTGCACCAGGTCTTCGGTCTGGGCCAGGATCGAGGTCGCCCGGCGCACCGCCTCCTGGCCCGCGGCGGTCAGGATCACGCCGGAGCGCGCGCGGTCAACCACTGGCGCGCCGAGGATCTTCTCCAGTTCCTGAATCCCGGCCGACAAGGTGGGCTGGGTGACGTAGCAGGCCTCGGCCGCCCGACTGAACGAGCCGTGCTCGGACAGGAGCTTCAGGTACTGCATCTGGCGAAGGGTCGGGAGCATGGATCCGATATAGGCCGCCTCTATCGAAAATCCAAAAGCAATCGAGGCGACCTCAGGGTGGCGGCCATCGCCCGCAGACCTGCCGCGGTGGTGCATGCGACGGGGCGGCTGCTGGCGGCATCGTGCGTGGTCCTCGTCCTTCGACAAGCTCAGGATGAGGACCATTTACAGGCTGGCGACAGTAGAAAACCTCATCCTGAGCTTGTCGAAGGACGAGGTTTTCATCTCGATCGCCGAATGTCGGTCCCGCTTTACAGCGCCGCCTTCACCGCCGCCGCAAAGGCCGCGCCGTGGTCGTGGGCGTGTTGGAGGAAGAGGTCCGGCTCGATGATCTCAAGTTCCATCAGTTGCGGGGTGTGGTCGAGGCCCCGGATCAGGTCGATGCGGGCATAGGTCAGCGGCTGGTCCAGCGCGTCCAGCACCATGTGGGCCGCGTGCAGCGCCTCGGGCTCGGGCGCGATCTCCGAGACCTTGCCGCCGTACTGCGGCTGCACCCTGAAGTCGCCTGGCACGGCCACCTTGGTCACCGCGTGGCTGAAGGCGCCGTCGAAGAAGAACAGCGACAGCTCGCCCTCCTCGCCCACCGCCGGCAGGAACGGCTGGATCAGGGCCGGGCCAGTCGGGGCGTCGGTCAGGTCGGGGTCGCGGCCCAGCTTCACCGTACGGTGCGAGCCGCCCGAGACCTGCGGCTTGGCCACCACCAGGTCGACCTGGAAGCGGTCGCGCGCCTCGGCGACCGCTTCGGGGGTCACCTTGTCCAGCGTGATGGTCGGCACCACGGGCGCGCCCTTGGCGGCCAGTTCGGACAGATAGGTCTTGGCGGTGTTCCAGCGCAGCAGGCCCGGCGGGTTGGCGGTGCGCACGCCGGCCGCCTCCAGGGCGTCGAGCCGCGCGTACCACTCCGGCTCGCGGTGGTGATAGCCCCAGGAGAGCAACGGCAGGACGATCCCCTGCTCGCCGGCCTCGACCGGATTGGTCCACGGGCGCGAGGCCACGGTGAGGCCCAGGGCCCGCAGCGGGGTGGCCAGACGTTCGAACAGCGGCGGCCAGCTCTGGGCGAAGCGCGGCTCGTCGGCGGCGGGAACCAGGATCAGGACGTCGGGCTGCATGATGCTCATGCGCCAAGGGTTAGAAAGCCTCAGGGCGCGGGGCAAGGCCTGCGTTGCCCAAGCCTGCGTTGCCCAAGCCTACGTTGCCATGGCCCTCCCCTTCCTTTACTTGCGGTCGGTCAATCTTCCCGGAACAGAGCAGACATGACCGCCCTCTACGACGTCGCCGCCATCGGCAACGCCATCGTCGACGTGATCGCCCAGTGCGACGACGCCTTCCTGGACGCCCAAGGACTGGTGAAGGGCTCGATGGCGCTGATCGACACGACGCGCGCCGCCAGCCTGTACGACGCCATGGCCGCCGGCATCGAGGCCTCGGGCGGCAGCGCGGCCAACACCCTGGCGGGCGTGGCCAGCTTCGGCGGCAAGGCCGCCTTCATCGGCAAGGTCGCCGACGACCAGCTGGGCCGGGTGTTCACCCACGACATGCGCGCCATCGGCGGCGTCTTCACCACCCCGCCCCTGGCCGAGGGCCCGGCCACGGCCCAGTGCCTGATCAACGTCACCCCCGACGCCCAGCGCACCATGTCGACCTATCTGGGCGCCTGCGTCGAGCTGACCGCCGCCGACGTCGACAAGGCCATCATCGAGGGCGCCCAGTACGCCTATCTCGAAGGCTACCTGTTCGACCCGCTGGAAGCCCGCCGCGCCTTCGCCAAGGCCGCTGCCCTGTCGCACGGCGCCGGTCGCAAGATCGCCATCACCCTGTCGGACAGCTTCGTCGTCGATCGTCACCGCGAGGCGCTGCTGGGCTTCGTCGAGACCCAGTGCGACGTCGTCTTCGCCAACGCCTCGGAAGTCTGCGCCCTGTTCCAGACCGACGACTTCGACGCGGCCGTGAAGGAACTGGCCAAGCGCGTCGAGATCGCCGCCGTCACGCGAAGCGAAAAGGGTTCGGTGGTCGCCTCCGGCGAGCACTTCCACGAAATCTCGGCCTTCCCCGTGGAAAAAGTCGTGGACACGACGGGCGCAGGCGACCAATACGCCGCAGGTTTCCTCTACGGCCTCTCCCAGGGGCGCTCGCTGGCCGACTGCGGCAAGCTGGGCTCGCTGGCCGCCGCCGAGGTCATCGCTCACTACGGTCCGCGTCCGCAGGTCAAGCTGCGCGACCTGGCCGCCCAGAACGGACTCTAACCACCCCAAGGTCTCAAGGGACCTTCAAGGACGAAGCATGGCCCGCACCGCTGAAGTGGTCCGCGAGACGAAGGAGACCCAGATCCGGGTCTGGATCGATCTCGACGGGACCGGCGCCTCGACGATCTCCACCGGCATTGGTTTCTACGACCATATGCTGGAGAGCTTCGCGCGCCACGGCGGCTTCGACCTGAAGATCGAGACCAAGGGCGACCTGCACATCGACATGCACCACACGGTGGAAGACACCGGGATCGTGCTGGGTCAGGCGATCAACAAGGCGCTGGATGGCTTCAAGGGCATCCGGCGCTTCGGCCACGCCTATATCCCGATGGACGAGACGCTGACGCGCTGCGCCATCGACCTGTCGAACCGCGCCTATCTGATCTGGAAGGTCGAGTTCAAGCGCCCCAAGGTCGGCGAGATGGACACCGAGCTCTTCAAGGAGTTCCACCACGCCTTCGCCATGAACTGCGGCGCGTGCATCCATCTCGAGACGCTCTACGGCGACAACACCCACCACGTGGCGGAAAGCGGCTTCAAGGCCCTGGCCCGCGCCCTGCGCCAGGCGGTGGAGTTCGACCCGAAGACCGGCGGCCAGGCGCCGTCGACCAAAGGCGTGCTGTAAGGCTCATACCATGCAGACCCTCGCCCTGATCGACTACGGGTCGGGCAACCTGCGATCGGCGGAGAAGGCCCTCAACGAGGCCGCCCGCCGTCGCGGCGTCGCCGCCGACATCGTCGTCACCGCCGATCCCGCCATCGTGGCCAAGGCCGACCGGGTGTTCCTGCCCGGCGTCGGCGCCTTCGCCTCGTGTCGCGCGGGCCTGGACGCCTCGGGTGTCTACGAGGCCATGAACGAGGCCGTGCACCAGCGCGGCGCGCCGTTCATGGGCATCTGCGTCGGCCACCAGCTGCTGGCCACCGAAGGCCTCGAGTTCGGCGTCACGCCGGGCCTCGACTGGATCGGCGGCCAGGTGAAGAAGCTTCAGCCGTCCGATCCCTCGCTGACCATCCCGCACATGGGCTGGAACGCGATCACCTTTTCGCGCGCTCATGCCCTGTTTACGGGCATCGAGGACGGCGCCCACATGTATTACGCCAATTCCTTCGCGCTCGACGCGGCCGACCCGGCCGACATCGTGGCGACCAGCGACCACGGCGGCGCGTTCGTCGCGGCGGTGGCCAAGGGGAATGTCGCGGGCGTACAATTCCACCCCGAAAAATCACAAGCCGCGGGGCTCACCCTGCTCGCCAACTTCCTGGAATGGCGCCCATGATCCTCTATCCCGCCATCGACCTGAAGGACGGCCAGTGCGTGCGTCTGCTGCACGGCGACATGGACAAGGCCACGGTCTTCAACAACAGCCCGGCAGACCAGGCCCAGCGCTTCGTCAAGGACGGCTTCTCGTGGCTGCACGTCGTTGACCTGAACGGCGCCATCGAGGGCAAGTCGGTCAACACGGCCGCCGTGCAGTCGATCCTGGAATCGATCTCGATCCCGGTGCAGCTGGGCGGCGGCATCCGCACGCTCGAAGGCATCGAGGCCTGGATCGAGGCCGGTGTGTCGCGCGTCATCCTGGGCACCGTGGCCGTCCATGACCCGGACCTGGTCCGTAAGGCCGCCCGCCTGTGGCCCGAGCAGATCGCCGTCGCCGTCGACGTGCGTGACGGCAAGGTCGCCATCGACGGCTGGACCGGCCTGTCGGACATCGACGCCATCACGCTTGGCAAGCGCTTCGAGGACGTGGGCGTGGCCGCCCTGATCGTCACCGACATCAGCCGCGACGGCGCCCTGACCGGCGTCAATGTCGAGGGCGTGGGCGAACTGGCCGACGCCGTCTCGATCCCGGTCATCGCCTCCGGTGGCGTGGCGGCAGTCGCCGACATCGAGCGCCTGAAGGCGCGCAAGGGCGTCGAGATCGCCGGGGCCATCCTGGGCCGCTCGCTCTACGCCGGCACGATCAAGCCGGCCGAAGCGCTGGTCGCGGCGGCCGCCTGATGCTGAAGACCCGGATCATCCCTTGCCTCGACGTCAAGGACGGCCGGGTCGTCAAGGGCGTCAACTTCGTCGACCTGCGCGACGCCGGTGATCCGGTCGAACAGGCCGCCGCCTACGACGCGGCCGGCGCCGACGAGTTGATGTTTCTCGACATCACCGCTTCCAGCGAGGGTCGCGGCTTGATCCTGGACGTGATCTCGCGCACCGCCGAGGTCTGCTTCATGCCCGTCTCGGTGGGCGGCGGCGTGCGCCAGGTGTCCGACATGCGCCGCCTGCTGCTGGCCGGGGCCGACAAGGTCTCGACCAACACCGCCGCCGTCGAGAACCCCGACCTGATCGCCGCCGGCGCCGACGCCTTCGGGGCGCAGTGCGTGGTGGTGGCCATCGACGCCAAGGCCCGCCCCGACGGCTCGGGCTGGAACGTCTGGACCTATGGCGGCCGCAAGGACACCGGCCTCGACGTCGTCGACTGGGCCGCCAAGGTGGTCGAGCGCGGCGCGGGCGAGATCCTGCTGACCTCGATGGACCGCGACGGCGCCAAGATCGGCTACGACATCCCCCTCCTCCAGGCGGTGACGGGTGCGGTCAACGTGCCGGTGATCGCCTCGGGCGGCGCGGGCAAGACCGAACATCTGGTCGAAGCCGCGCGCGACGGCCATGCCGCCGCCGTGCTGGCCGCCTCGATCTTCCACTTCGGCGAGATCTCGATCGGCGAGGCCAAGGCCGCCATGGCCGCCGCCGGCGTGCCGGTGCGCCTGGATCCCGTGAAGGTGGTCGCATGAGCCGCCTGTTCGAGGTCCTGGAGCGCCTGGCCGCCACGGTCGAAAGCCGCAAGGGCGGCGACCCGGGCGCGTCCTACACCGCCAAGCTGCTCAACGATCCGGCCCTGGCCGCCAAGAAGCTGGGCGAGGAAGCCGTCGAGACGGTCATCGCCGCCGTCGCCCAGGGCCCCGAAGCCCTGGCTTCGGAAAGCGCCGACCTGCTCTATCACTGGCTGGCCCTGATGGCCGCCTCGGGCGTCTCGCTCGACGCCGTGGCCGAGAAGCTCGAGGCCCGCGAGGGAACCTCCGGGCATGCGGAGAAGGCGGCTCGGCCGAAGTAGCAGTGCGTTTCCTCGTCCTTCGACAAGCTCGGGATGAGGAAAATTCAAGCGCCGAGGATCAGTAGAAATCCTCACCCTGAGCTTGTCGAAGGGCGGGGATTTCGCGCCCCTACCCCTTCAGCTTCAGCGCTACGTAGAGCGCCCCCTCGCCGCCGTGCCGCTGATCCGCTGGCGACACCCCGGCGATCATCTCGCGCAGGGCCGGATCGGCCAGCCATTCGGGGGTGCGCTGGCGCAGGACGCCGTGGCCGACCTTGCCCTTGCCGGTGATCACCAGCACCGCCCGGTGGCCCTCGTCCCAGGCGCGGCGGATGAACCGCTCCAGCGTGACGCGGGCCTGGTCCTGGTCGAGGCCGTGCATGTCCAGCCGCGCCCCGATCGGGTCGTGGGCCTTGACGATGCGGCGGCGGCGATTGGGCTCGATGCCCTCGGGGGGCGGCTTGGGCGCGGGCTTGGGCTTCAGCGCCTTGATCTCGGACGGGTCGATGCGCAGCGGGGCCACCGAGGCCAGATGGGTGGGCGGCTCGACGTCGGCGGCGTGGGCCAGCAGATCGGCCTTGCCGGGGCGGATCCGGGCCTTGTCGCGCATCTTCAGCGCCTTTTCGGGCGCGCGGCCCGTCACCGTCGAGGCCACCAGACGCCAGAGGCGCTGGCCATCGTCTTCCGGCGGCCGCCGCTTGCTCATCGGACTAGGGCTGGATCTGGGGGACCAGCCGCCACAGGCGCAGGTCGTGGCGCACGCGGCCGGCTTCGGTCCCGGCCGCCTGGCCGGTGCCCATATAGAGGTCGGCGCGCACCTGGCCCTTGATCGCCCCGCCGGTGTCCAGCGCCACGACGGCGCGGCGATAGGTCGGGAAGGCGCCGGCCAGCTTCGGGGCGCTGGCGTCGATCCAGAAGAGGCCGCCCATGGCGTGCTGGCTGGGGTCGACGGCGATGGCGCGGCCGGCCGGCAGCGGCACGTTGGCCGCGCCCGTGGCCTGGCGGCCGTCGTCGGGCAGGGTCTGGAAGAAGATGTAGCGCGGGTTCAGCTGCATGATCGCATCGGCCTTGGGACCGCGATTGGCCGCCAGCCAGCCGCGGATGGCCTCGCCCGAGGTGTTGCCGTCGCTCAGCAGGCCTTGGTCGCGCATGGCCGTGGCGATGCCGACGAAGGGCTTGCCGTTGTGGGCGGCGAAGGCGGCGCGCACGCGGCGGCCGTCGGGCAGGGTCAGGACGCCAGAGCCCTGGATCTGCAGGAAGAAGAGGTCCTCGGGCCGCATCCAGGCCAGGGGGCGGTCCAGCGGCGAGGCCTCGATGACGGCGCGGTCGTCGTAGGGCACGAAGGTCGCGCCGGCGACGCGGCCGGCTACGGTCTTGCCCTTCAGGCTCGGATCGAAAGCGCCGAGGTCGAGCATGGCCAGGTCGGCCGGCCGGCCGCGCACAGGGGCGCTGAACTCGGCCGAGCGCGACATGCGGGCTTCGTATTCGGGGGCGAAATAGGCGGTCAGCAGGCCCTGGCCCGAAACGGCCTCGGGACGGAAATTGGCTTCCAGGAACTGGCGGGCGCGGGCGTCGTCGACCGGGCCGGCGGCCTTGGCGCGGCGGCAGACCTCGGCCGTGGCCGGGTCCTTGGCGACGCCGCAGGTCTCGCGGAAGGCCTGCAGGGCGGCGGCGTGGTCTTCCTCGTTCCAGCCCTGAAGCGCCGAGAAGCTTGCCGGCGACGGCGTCGTCGGCGGCTGCGGAACAGGCGTGGTGGGCGTCGTCGGCGGCGTGGCCGGGGCGACCGGAGGCGGCGGCGCGGTCGTCGTACAGGCGGCCAGCACCAGGGCGGCCGCCGCCAGCGTCAGGACGGAACGCAACATCAGGCTTCGGCGACCGCGACGCGCACCAGGGTCCAGTTGGGGTCGCGGCTCTTGAGGTCGCGCTCGAAGGTCCACAGGTCGGCCGTGCGGCGGTCGTCGACCGCCTCGCCGGCGGCGCTGGTCGAGCGGGTGCGCACTTCGGCCAGGATGCGAACCACCGCGCGGGCGGTGTCGCCCTGCACCTCGGCGCTGTCGAGGTCCATGCGCGGCGGGGCCAGGATCTCGACGCTTTCGGTGCGGCCCTCGGCCTCGCGGGCGGCCATGGCGCCTTCGAAATTGGCCATCACGTCGGACGCCAGCAGCGGCTTCAGCGTCTCGCGGTCACCGGCGGCGAAGGCCTTGAGGATCATCTCGTAGGCGTAGCGGGCGCCCGACAGGAAGCGGCCGGGGTCGAAGTCGGGCTGGCGAGCGCGCAGGGCGGCGAGGCCCGTGGCGTTGACCGGGATCGCCGTCTCGGCGCTGTCGGCCGGACGGGTGGCGGCCGGGGCGGCCACCGGGGCGGGCGTGTCCTCGGGCTGACGCCCCACCCGGCGACCGAGAGTGGCGTAGAGTTGGTAGAGGACGACGGCGGCGAGCACCGCGAAGACGATCAGTTCAAGCACGACAAGTTCCGCATCGGGGCCGTCGATTGAGACGACAGCCTTCCTATATAGGCCAAGCGACCGCCCGCGTCAGGCGCCTGACGTTGCACGGCGTTCTCCCGCATGTTAGCAGCGCCGCTCACGCCTAACGGCCGATATGCCGCGCCGAGTATGGAAAAACCCTTCATGACCGATACCAACGGCGCTCCGCCCGCCGCCCAGGACGACAACGAAGCGGCCGCCGCCGGGATCCGCATCGTCGCCCAGTTCGTTCGCGACCTGTCGTTCGAAAACCCGCTCGCGCCGGACTCGCTGCGCGCCTCGGCCACTCAGCCGGCCATCGACATGGGTGTCGAGATGAACGCCCGCGGTCGCGCCGACGGCCTGTTCGAAGTCGACCTGAAGCTGTCGGCTCGCGCCGAGCGCGACGGCCAGGCGGTGTTCCACGTCGAAGTCGTCTATGGCGGCCTGTTCCAGATCGCCGGCGTGCCGGAAGAGGCCCTCGAGCAGGTCCTGCTGATCGAGTGCCCGCGCTTCCTGTTCCCGTTCGCTCGTCGCCTGATCGCCGACGTCACCAGCGAAGGCGGCTTCCCGCCCTTCCTGATCGACCCGATCGACTTCGCCGGCGTCTATGCCGCGCGCAAGGCCCAGGCCGACGCCGGCCAGGTCGGCAACGCCTGATTTCAGGCTGACGACCCTGAGAACGAAGAAGGCCCGGAGCAGCGATGCTCCGGGCCTTTCTTTTTGGGTCCCCTAATGGGCCTACGGCTGAAGCCGGTAGCCGCCCGCCTCGGTGATCAGGATCCGCGCCGTGGCCGGATCGGGCTCGATCTTCTGGCGCAGGCGATAGACGTGAGTCTCCAGCGTATGGGTGGTGACGCCGGCGTTGTAGCCCCAGACCTCGGTCAGCAGCTCCTCGCGCGACACCGGCTTGGAGCCGGCGCGGTAGAGGTACTTGAGGATGTTGGTTTCCTTCTCGGTCAGCCGAACCTTCTTCTGCTTGTCGTCGACGAGCAGCTTGGCCGAGGGGCGAAACTCGTAGGGGCCGATGCGGAACAGCGCGTCTTCCGAGGCCTCGTAGCTGCGCAGCTGGGCGCGGATGCGGGCCAGGAGCACGCCGAAGCGGAAGGGTTTGGTGACATAGTCGTTGGCGCCCGATTCCAGGCCCAGGATCGTGTCGCTGTCGCTGGCGGCGGCGGTGAGCATGATCACCGGTGCGGTGACGCCGTTCTTGCGCATCAGCCGGCAGGCCTCGCGGCCGTCCATGTCGGGCAGGTCGACGTCGAGCAGGATCAGGTCCGGCTTGATCTCGCGGGCCTGCCGCACGCCTTCGCCGGCGGTCGGGCACTCGGCCACGGCGAATTCCTCGTGCAGGGCGAGCTGTTCGGCCAGGGCGCCGCGCAGGTCGTCGTCGTCGTCGATGAGAAGCAGGGTCTTGCGTTGCGCCATGAGGCGGAACATGACCGCTACGAGGCCCGGCGCCAAGGGGCGCGGGCTTGCGGGAGCGGGGTTTGCGATGATCTTCCAGGCGCGTTCGGTCCAAAACGGCGCTGTCATAGACCTCGGCGACGGCCGGATCGTGCGCTGCGCCCTGGGCAAGGCCGGGGTGATCACCGCCCCCGACAAGCGCGAGGGCGACAACAAGAGCCCGCTGGGGACCTGGGCGATCCGCCAGGTGCTCTACCGCCCCGACGTCTATCCGGAGGGCCCGAAGACGGCCCTGCCCACGGCCCCCATTGCCCCCGACGACGGCTGGTGCGATGCGCCGGGAGATCCGAACTACAACCGCCCCGTCAAGCTGCCCTACCCGGCCAGCGCAGAGCGCATGTGGCGCGACGACGGCGTCTACGACCTGGTGGGGATCCTGGCCCACAACGACGAGCCGCCGGTTCCGGGCCTGGGCTCGGCGATCTTCCTGCACCTGGCGCGCGACGGCTATCCCGGCACCGAGGGTTGCGTGGCCCTGGCGCGGGCCGATATCGAGGCGTTGCTGACGAAGGCCGCGCCGGGGGACGCGATCGGGATTTCGGAGTGAGATGCTCCCCCTGAAGGGGGAGCTGTCGCGAAGCGACTGAGGGGGAAGTGAGTGATGACTAGGCGCGGTATCGGCGTCAGGAGGTACTTCCCCCTCCGGCCCTCCGGGCCACCTCCCCCTTCAGGGGGAGGATCTTCCTACCGCGCCCCGAACAGCGCTGAGCCCACCCGCACCGAGGTGGCCCCGCAGGCGATGGCGGTCTCGAAGTCGTCGCTCATGCCCATCGACAGCTTCGCAAGCCCATTGCGGGCGGCGATGTCGGCGAGCATCCGGAAATGCGGTGCGGGGTCCTCGTCGGCCGGCGGGATGCACATCAGGCCCTCCACGGAAAGCCCGTAGACGCCCCGGCAGGCGGCGATGAAGGTGTCGGCCTCGACCGGCGTCACGCCGGCCTTCTGCGGCTCCTCGCCCGTATTGACCTGGGCGTAGAGGCGCGGGGCCGTCCCCTGCGCCTGGACCTCGTCGGCCAGCACCCGGGCCAGCTTCTCGCGATCGAGCGTCTCGATGACGTCGAAGAAGGCCACGGCGTCGCGGGCCTTGTTGGTCTGTAGCGGCCCGATCAGCCGCAGCTCAATCTGCTCGCGCAGCGGCGTCCAACGCTCCCTGGCCTCCTGCACGCGGTTCTCGCCGAAAACCCGCTGGCCCCCGTCGAACACAGGGGCGATATGGTCCCACGGCTGCAGCTTCGACACCGCCACCAGCTGGGCGGCGTCGGCGGGGCGGCCGGCCGCGAGGGCGGCGGCGGCGATGCGGGATCGGATGGCGTTCAGGGCTTCGGACATGGCGGACCAGGAAACAGGCAGTCTGGAGACCCTCTCTAGAACGGCCGCGCGGCTTCGCCCATGGGTCTGGCCGGGCGATCCCCTGCCGCGCCTGCTGTTTTTCACCGATCCGGTGCGGGTTCCCGATCCAGAGGCCGTCGCCGAGCGCCTGCCGGCGGGCGCGGGGATCGTCTACCGGCCCTTCGACGCGCCCGATGCGGTAGAGCGTGGCCTGCGCTTGGCCGTGATCGCCCGCCGTCGAGGCTTGCTGCTGCTGGCCGGCGCCGATCCGGCCCTGGCCGAGGCGATCGGCGCGCAAGGCGTGCATCTGCCCCAGCGTCTGGCGGACAGCGCGGCCGATATCCGCAAGGCCCATCCCTCGTGGCGGACAACGGCGGCGGCGCACGACGCCCCGGCCGTGCGGGCGGCGCAGCTGGCCGGCGTCGAGGCGGTGGTCGTCTCGCCGGTCTTTCCCAGCAACAGCCCTTCGGCCGGCGCCCTGCTGGGCGTCCCGGGCCTGGCGGCGATCACGGCGGGCGCGGCTTTGCCGGTCTACGCCCTGGGCGGCGTCAACGCGAAAACCGCCGACGCGCTGGTCGGCGCGGGCGTCTATGGCCTGGCAGGGATCGAAGGGTTCGGCGCCTGAGCGCCGAAGATCAGAACTTGAACGCCGTTTCCAGCTTCACGCGGGGCGCGGGCTCGCGGGTTTCGTTCTTGCGGGCGGCGGCCACGGGGTTGTTCTCGCCCAGGGCCACGGCGCCGCCGACGCGGATCGACGGGGTGACCTTGTAGTAGGCCCCGGCCTGGACGTCCTTCAGCTCCATCTCGCGGCCCACGGGCTGGTCGAGGTCGAGCTTGAGGCCCCACTTGCCCTTGCGGGCGTCGAATTCGAGGGTCTTCTTGGGGTTCTGCGGGCTGAACGGCGCACCTTGCGCCCCGGTGAAGTCGTTCTTCACCGTGAAGTCGGCGGTGGCCGGCGCGGTACGGGTCTTGGTCTGAGCATGAGCCAGCGAAGCCGATCCCGTGAGGATCAGCGCGGCGGCGCCCGCCAAGACGAATTGCGTCGCGACCTTCGTCACTCGACACCCATTCCCCAAAAATAACCCCTGCCCGAACCCTATATAGGTACGGACACCCTGAAAGCCGAATAAAGGCCTTGGTACAACGCGGTCAACAGGGCTTGGATCACGCTGATCGTCGCAGGTTACGATTCAAGCGGCGCCTGTGGCGGTCATGTCACGCGATTCCTGTTTTGACGCAGCGCGGCCATGCTATAGACGCGTTCCGGCTGCGGGGGCGCGCCTGGGCTGCGCGCACGCGCCGGCAGATTTTTGGAGCGAGGTACTATGGCGTTTGAGCGTGGGTCCATGTTGCGCGGCGTCGCCGCCGGCGTGCTGGCTCTGTCGGTTCTCGGCGTGGGCGCGTGCAGCAGCAACAAGCCGCCCAAGACCTTCACCAGCCAGAGCGAAGAGCCCGGTTTCCGGCCTTTCGGCCTGTTCAAGAAGAGCCCCAAGGCCGCCGCGAGCGAAGGCTCGATCGGCGTCAACGGCTTCCTGTGGCGCGCGTCGCTGGACACCCTGGCCTTCATGCCGCTGGCCTCGGCCGACCCGTACGGCGGCGTGATCGTCACCGACTGGTACATCAACCCGGAAAAGCCCGACGAGCGCTTCAAGGCCACCGTCTACATCCTGGACACCCGCCTGCGCGCCGACGGCCTGAACGTCACGATCTTCAAGCAGGCCAAGGACGCCTCGGGCGCCTGGGTCGACACGGCCGCCTCCGACCAGACGGCGACCGACATCGAGAACGCCATCCTGACCCGCGCGCGTCAGCTTCGTCTCTCGAACATCCGGAACTAAGGGCTCTTCAAGTCCCGAAGGATCCGCGCGGGAGCCCCTCGTCTGGCGACAAGGGGCTCCCGTTCGCATATTTAGGCGCGCCCCGGCCGCGAAACCGCTTATGAGCATTGCGGAACGCGACCATCTTTTAAAAGTTGGAGCGCGCCCGAGCGGGTTAACCGCTCGCACTTAACCCTGGCGCGCTCTCGCGCATCGACCGCTAGCTCTTCTGGTTTCCATGGCCCGCTACAATCCCAAAGACACCGAGCCGAAGTGGCGCGCCGCCTGGGCGAACGCCAACACCTTCCTGACGCCGATCGCTCCCGACGCGCGTCCGAAGTATTACGTGCTCGAGATGTTCCCCTACCCGTCGGGGCGCATCCACATGGGCCATGTGCGCAACTACGCCATGGGCGACGTCGTGGCCCGCTACAAGCGCGCCCAGGGCTTCAACGTGCTGCACCCGATGGGCTGGGACGCTTTTGGCATGCCCGCCGAGAACGCGGCCATGGAGCGCGGCGTCCACCCCAAGGGCTGGACCTACGACAACATCGCCTCGATGCGCGAGCAGCTGAAGGCCCTGGGCCTGTCGGTCGACTGGTCGCGCGAGTTCGCCACCTGCGACCCGGAATACTACGGCAAGCAGCAGGCCTGGTTCCTGCGCCTGCTGAAGCGCGGCCTGGTCTACCGCAAGGAAGCCTCGGTCAACTGGGATCCGGTCGACATGACCGTGCTGGCCAACGAGCAGGTCATCGACGGCAAGGGCTGGCGCTCGGGCGCGACGGTCGAGAAGCGCAAGCTGACCCAGTGGTTCCTGCGCATCACCGACTATGCCGACGCCCTGATCGATGGCCTGAAGACCCTGGATCGCTGGCCCGAGAAGGTCCGCATCATGCAGGAGAACTGGATCGGCCGGTCCACGGGCCTGCGCTTCAAGTTCGAATTCGCCAATTCCAATGGGGGCGAAGCGCCGGACGGCCTGGCCGAGGGCCTGGAAGTCTACACCACCCGTCCCGACACCCTGTTCGGCGCCAGCTTCGTGGGCATCGCCCCCGAGCACCCGCTGGCCGAGCAGCTGGCGGTCGAGAACCCCGACCTGCAGGCGTTCATCGCCGAATGCCGGAAAGGCGGGACTTCGGAGGCCGACATCGAGGGCGCCGAGAAGCTGGGTCGCGACACCGGCCTGCGCGTGAAGCACCCGCTGGACCCGTCGATCACCCTGCCGGTGTGGATCGCCAACTTCATCCTGATGGACTACGGCACGGGCGCGATCTTCGCCTGCCCGGCCCATGACCAGCGCGACCTGGACTTCGCCCGCAAGTACGACCTGCCGGTGCTGCCGGTAGTGCTGCCGAACGGCGAGGATCCGGCGACCTTCACGGTCGGCAAGGAGGCCTATGTCGGCCCCGGCAAGATCTTCAACTCCGAGTTCCTGGACGGGATGGAGGTCGAGGCCGCCAAGACCGAGGCCGTCTCGCGGATCGAAGCCGCCGGCCAGGGCCAGGGCGCGACCGTCTATCGCCTGCGGGACTGGGGCGTCAGCCGCCAACGCTACTGGGGCTGCCCGATCCCGGTCATCCACTGCGAGGCCTGCGGCCCCGTGGCCGTGCCGGAAGACCAGCTGCCGGTGACCCTGCCCGAGGACGTCACCTTCGATCCCAACAAGCCGGGCAATCCGCTGGTGCGGCACCCGACCTGGAAGCACGTCGCCTGCCCGTCGTGCGGCGCTCCGGCCGAGCGCGAGACCGACACGCTGGACACCTTCGTCGACAGCAGCTGGTACTTCGCCCGCTTCACCGACCCGACCGCGGCCGAGCCGATCGACAAGACCTGCGCCGACCACTGGATGCCGGTCGACCAGTATATCGGCGGCGTCGAGCACGCGGTGCTGCATCTGCTGTACGCCCGCTTCATCACCAAGGCGCTGAAGGACGAGGGCCTGCTGTCGGTGGACGAGCCGTTCGCGGGTCTGTTCACGCAAGGCATGGTCACCCACGAGGCCTACAAGGACGAGGCCGGCGACTGGGTCGAGCCGTCGGACGTGGTGATCACCGCGGAAGGCAATGTCCGCACCGCCAGGCACGCCAGGACCGGCGCGCCGATCGTCATCGGCGACATCGAGAAGATGTCGAAGTCCAAGAAGAACGTCGTCGCGCCCGAAGACATCTTCGAGGCCTACGGCGTCGACGCCGCGCGCCTGTTCGTGATGAGCGACAGCCCGCCCGAGCGTGACGTGCAGTGGAGCAACTCGGGCGTCGAGGGCTCGTGGCGCTTCACCCACCGCCTGTGGAACGAGTTCGACAGCCAGCCGGCCGGCGACTTCGCCCACGACGACGCCGACGAGACGGCCCTGGCCCTGCGCAAGGCGGCCCACAAGCTGATCGGCTTCGTCACCGACAGCATCGAGGGCTTCCGCTTCAACAGCGGCGTGGCGCGCCTGTACGAGTTCCTGAACGCCCTGAAGGCCGCTCCGGCGGAAGGTGGTTCGAACGCCGTGCTGGCGGCCCGCGCCGAGGCGCTGGACATCCTGGCCCGCCTGGTGGCGCCGTTCACGCCTCACCTGGCCGAGGAGGCCTGGGTGCGCCTGGGCCGCACCGGCATGGTGGTCGATGCGCCGTGGCCCAAGGCCGATCCGGCCCTGGCCGCCGACGACGAGCGCGTGCTGCCGATCCAGATCAACGGCAAGCGCCGCGGCGAGATCAAGGTCAAGGTCGGCGCCCCGGACGACGAGGTGCAGAAAATCGCTCTGGCGGATCCCGCCGTCATGGCCCACCTTGAGGGCGTCACGGTCCGCAAGGTGATCGTGGTCAAAGACCGCATCGTCAACATCGTGGCGAACTGATCCATGAAGCGTCTCCTGGCGGCCGCCGCCCTGCTCTCGACCCTGGCCCTGTCGGCTTGCGGCTTCACGCCGCTCTACGGCCAGCAGGGCGTAACCGGCGGCCTGGGCGCGATCGAGGTGGTGGCGGCCGAGGGCCGCGCCGGCTACCTGCTGCGCGAGCAGCTGGAAGACGCGCTGGCGCGGAACCCCAACGTGCTGCCCTCGCACCGCCTGACCTACAAGGTCGAGGAGCGGCGCTACGCTCGCGGCGTCCGCGTCGACAACGTGGCCAACCGTTACGAGCTCAACATGAAGGTCGAGTGGAAGCTCACCGACACGACGACGGGCTCGGACGTGCGCAAGGGAACGACGACGGCGGTGGTCACCTATGACTCCGCCGACCAGCCCTACGCCGCCATCGCCGCCCAGCAGGACGGCCAGGAACGCGCCGCCGCCGAGGTCGCCCGCAAGATCCAGCTGGACCTGGCCTCGTGGCTGGCCGGCAAGGCGCCCGCCTGACCTCGTGGCCATTCTTTCCAAGCGGCAGGAGGTCGAGCGGTTCCTGAGGGAGCCCTCCCCCGACATTCGCGCCGTCGTCATCTACGGCAAGGATCGTGGCGTGGTGCGCGACCGCGCCACCCAGCTTGCCCACAAGGTGGTCGAGCGGCCTGACGATCCCTTCGACACCGCCCTGCTGACCGAGGGCGACCTCGACAGCCAGCCTGGCCGCCTGGAAGACGAGCTGGCCGCCCTGTCGATGATGGGCGGCAAGCGCCTGGTGCGCCTGCGGCTGATGGGTGAGAAGGCCGGTCCCGACAAGCAGGCCGCCGAGGCCCTGACGGCCCATGTCGAGGGGCGGCTGAACCCCGAAGCCTTCTTCCTGGTCGAGGCCGGGGCCCTGGGGCGCGACTCCACCCTGCGCAAGACGGCCGAGAAGGCCGGCGGCTGCTACGTCATCCCCTGCTACGAGGACGAGGTCGGCGACATGGCGCGCCTGACCCGCGACGCCCTCTCGCGCGACGGGGTCAGCCTGAACGGCGAGGCCCTGGACCTGTTCGTCAATCGCCTGCCCAAGGAGCGCGGCGTCGCCCGCGCCGAGATCGAGCGGCTGGCGCTGTACCTGGGCCCCAACAGCGGCGTGGTCGCGACCCCCGCCGACCTGACCGACTTCCTCGGCGTCGAGCCCGAGGCCTCGCTCAGCGACGCCGCCGCCGACGCCTTCGGCGGCAAGATCGCCGCGGCCCAGGCGGGCCTGCGTCGCGCCGCCCAGGAAGGCGAGGGCGGTCCGGCCGCCGTGCGCGCCATGGGCTACTATCTGGGGCGCCTGCGCCGCACCCTGACCCTGCACAAGAACGGCGTCGACCTGGGCGCTGCCGCCAAGGCCTCGGGCGTGTTCTGGAAGACCGAGCGCGAGTTCCTGCGCCAGGCCCGCGCGTGGACGCTCGAACATCTTCTGACCGTGCAGCAGGACATCCTGGTCGCCGACAAGGCCTGCAAGACGTCAGGGTCTCCAGACCAGCTGATCGCCGAGCGCCTGGCCCTGCAGATCGCGGGGCGGGCGCGGCGGCTGGGGCTGTAGGAAGGATCCTCCCCCTCTGGGGGAGGTGGCCCAGGGGGCCGGAGGGGGGGGCGTTTTCAGCTTTCGAAGCATCGGAAGTTCATCGCCCGCTCCCCCACCGATCGCTGCGCGATCGCCTCCCCCACAGGGGGAGGTTCTCAGACCTCCAATGCACTTTCCGTCAAACCTCGGTGCAGGCCGCGCGCCCCCGCTTGACGCCCTCACGCGCAGCGCCCAGAAGCCGGACGTGACCGACACCTCCGCCGCGCCCGAACCGACGTCCGCCCCGCCCGTCAAGAAGGGCGGAGGGCTGCTGAAATCGTCGATGATCTATTCCGGCCTGACCCTGGTCAGTCGGCTGATGGGCTTCGTGCGCGACCTGGCGATCTCGTATCGCATGGGGGCCAGCGCCACGCCGGCCGCCGACGCCTTCAATACGGCGCTGGCCTTCCCCAACCTCTTCCGCCGCTTCTTCGCCGAGGGCGCCTTCGCGGCCGCCTTCGTGCCGGCCTACGCCAAGTCGCTGCAGGAGGACGGCGAGGACAAGGCCGACGTCATGGCCGCCGACGCCATGGCCACCCTGGCGGCGGCCACCATCATCATCACCGTGATCTGCCAGTTGGCCATGCCCTGGCTGATGATGCTGATCAGCCCCGGCTTCGCCGCCGATCCGGCCAAATACAAGCTGGCCGTGCTGCTGACCCAGATCACCATGCCCTACCTGCCGTGCATGGCCATCGTGGCGCACCTGTCGGGCGTGCTGAACGCCCGTGATAGGTTCATCCTGTCGGCCGGCGCGCCGGTGCTGCTGAACATCGCCACCCTGATCTTCATCCTGCCGCAGGCCGACGCCGTCTCGGCCGCCACCTGGGGCTCGGTGGGCGTGATCGTCGCCGGCGTCGCCCAGGCGGCCCTGCTGGTCTGGGGCGTCAACAAGTCCGGCGCCAAGGTCCACTGGCGGCTGCCCCGTCTGACGCCCGAGGTGAAGGCCCTGATCGGCAAGGCCATTCCCGGCGCCCTGGCGGCCAGCGCCACCCAGGTCAACATCTTCATCTCCGGCGCCCTGGCCAGCCACGTTCCCGGGGGCCGCACCTGGCTGGCCACTGCCGATCGCCTCTACCAGCTGCCGCTGGGCCTGGTGGGCGTGGCCATCGGCGTGGCCTTGCTGCCGCGCCTGGCGCGGGCGGTGAACACCGGCGACGGCGACGACGCCCAGAGCGCCATGGACCAGGCCATCGCTCTTGCGCTCGCGTTCACCCTGCCGGCCGCCGCGGCCCTGGTGGCCATGCCCGGCTTCCTGTCGGACGGCCTCTACACCCGCGGCGAGTTCACCGCCTTCGACGCCAGCCAGACGGCGTCGGCGCTGTTCTTCTACGGCCTGGGCACCCCGGCCTTCGTGCTGCAGCAGCTCTATTCGCGGGCCTTCTTCGCGCGCGGCGACACCAAGACGCCGATGCGGTTCGCCCTGATCTCGGTGGCGGTGAACATCGCCTTCGGCATCGTGCTGTTCAACTTGATGGGCGTGAAGGGCATCGCCGCGGCGACCGCCATCGCCTCGTGGCTCAATGTCGGCCAGATGGCCTTCACCCTCTGGCGCAAGGGCCACTACGGCCCGTCGGGCCAGACCTGGTCGCGGGTGACCCGCATCCTGCTGGCCAGCGTCGGCATGGGCCTGGTCCTGGCCGCCGCCTCGCACTGGCGGCCGCTGATCGAAGCGCCGCTGGAAGCGCTGGGCCTGCGCGGCCGTGTGATCGGCGCCAAGGAAGTCGCCCTCGTCCTGACCGTTCTGGTCGGCGGCGGCCTCTATTTCCCGCTGCTGTTCCTGTTCGGCGGGGTCAAGCCGAGCGAGCTGAAGGCCGCCCTGCGGCGCGGCAAGGCAACCTAGAGCCTTGTCCGGCGCGCGCGGGGACGGTAACGAGCATGCCCATGGTAATGATCGGTTCCCCCGCGCCGCGATGGCGCAGCTTCCGCTGAACCCGATCGCCGCGTCCCCGGACGCGGCCCGCGCCTCCGTGCGCGCCGCCATCCTGACCGTTTCCGACATCCAAGGCTGAAGCCATGACCGACCAAGCTCCCGTTCCGTACGCGGGTCCCAAGCGCATCCTGTCCGGGATCCAGGCCTCAGGGGCCCTGCACCTGGGCAACTATCTCGGCGCCCTCAAGCGCTTCGTCGACATCCAGGACGAAGAGCCCTTCATCTTCGTCGCCGACATGCACGCCATCACCGTCTGGCAGGACCCGGCGGTGCTGGCCCAGCAGACCCGCGAGATCGCCTGCGCCTACATCGCCGCGGGCCTCGACCCCAAGAAGGCGACGATCTTCCCGCAGTCGGCCGTGCCGGCCCACGCGGAACTCGCCTGGATCTTCAACTGCGTGGCGCGCCTGGGCTGGCTCGACCGCATGACCCAGTTCAAGGAAAAGAGCGGCAAGCACAAGGAGCGCAGCTCTGTGGGCCTCTACACCTACCCGGTGCTGCAGGCGGCCGACATCCTGCTCTACAAGGCCACTCACGTGCCGGTGGGCGAGGACCAGAAGCAGCACCTGGAACTGACCCGCGACATCGCCCAGAAGTTCAACAACGACTTCGGCGCGCCGGGCGGCCAGCCGGCCTTCTTCCCGGTCACCGAGCCGGTGATCGAGGGGCCGGCCACGCGCGTCATGAGCCTGCGCGACGGCACGGCCAAGATGAGCAAGTCCGACCCGTCGGACGCCTCGCGCATCAACCTGATGGACGACGCCGACGCCATCGCCGCCAAGATCCGCAAGGCCAAGACCGATCCCGAGCCGCTGCCCGAGACCATCGAAGGCCTGGCCGAGCGTCCGGAGGCCCGCAACCTCGTGGACATCTACGCGGCCCTGTCGAGCACCACCCGCGCCAAGGTCATCGAGGAGTTCGGCGGCAAGGGCTTCGGCACGTTCAAGCCGGCCCTGGCCGAGCTGGCGGTCGAGGTGATGAGCCCGATCGGCGCGCGCATGCGCGAACTGACCGGCGACCCGGCCCAGATCGACGCCATCCTCAAGGACGGCGCCGAACGCGCCCGCGCCGTGGCCGACCCGGTCGTGGCCGAGACCAAGAAGCTCGTCGGCTTCTGGGGCGCTTGATCCAATAGAAGGGGGCGCGACGCCGCGCCCCCTTGTTCTTCGCATCTCAAAACGCCACATCTCGCCCATGTTCATCCAGACCGAAACCACGCCCAATCCCGACGTGCTGAAGTTCCTCCCCGGCCGCGAGGTCCTGGTGGACGGCGCGCGGGAATTCCGCACCCCCGAGGAGGGCGAGGCCTCGCCGCTGGCCGACGCCCTGTTTCGGCTGGGCGACGTGACGCGGGTGTTCTTCGGTCCGGACTTCTTGACGGTGACCAAGGGCGAGGACGCCCAGTGGCCGCACCTGAAGGCGCCGATCCTGGCGGCGATCATGGATCACTTCACCAGCGGCCGCCCGCTGCTGCTCAGCGAGGACGCCGCCGGCGGCCACGACGAGGACGGCGTCTACGACGACGAGACCGCCCAGATCGTCTCCGAGATCAAGGAACTGCTCGACACCCGCATCCGTCCGGCCGTGGCTCAGGACGGCGGCGACATCGTCTTCAGCCGCTTCGAGCCGGCCACCGGCGTCGTCTGGCTGCACATGCGCGGCGCCTGCTCGGGCTGCCCGTCGTCCTCGGCGACGCTGAAGTCGGGCGTCGAGAACATGCTCAAGCACTATGTGCCCGAAGTGACCCGGGTCGAGCAGACGCTCTGAAGAGACCGCCCTCATCCTTCGACAGGCTAAGGAAGAGGGCTATTGCCGGCGTCGCTGTCGAAAACCTCATCCTGAGCCTGTCGAAGGACGAGGTTTTCGCCTCAGAAGCGGCCGGACGCCTTGCGCGATCCGCCGGGATCCCCATACTGTAACTACATAAGTTGCGATTATGGTTTCCTATAAGGATCGCTGATGTCCAAGCTCGACACCGCCGCTCTCGCCCAGCTGTTCACCAAGGCGCGCACGCGCAACGGCTGGAAGTCCGCCCCCGTGCCGGAAGCGGTGCTGCGCGAGCTCTATGACCTGGTGAAGTTCGGCCCGACCGCCGCCAACGCCAGCCCGGCCCGCTTCGTCTTCGTGACCAGCCCGGAAGCCAAGGAGAAGCTGGCCGCGCTTTCGTCGGGCTCCAACGCTCCGAAGATCCTGGCTGCGCCGGTCACCGTCATCGTCGGCTACGACCTCGACTTCCCCGAGACCCTCGACAAGCTGTTCCCGCACGCTCCGGGCGCCAAGACCTGGTTCAGCGATCCGGTCGCCAAGGAGTGGGGCGCGCTGCGCAACAGCTCGCTGCAGGGCGGCTACTTCATCCTGGCGGCCCGGGCCCTGGGCCTGGACGTCGGTCCCATGTCGGGCTTCGACAACGCCGGCGTCGACGCGGCCTTCTTCGAAGGCACGAACATCAAATCGAACTTCATCGCCTCGATCGGTTACGGCACCGACGAGGGGCTGTTCCCGCGCAACCCGCGCCTGGACTTCGAGGAAGCCGCCCAGATCCTCTGATCGGGCTTCCCATCGTCATCGCCTGGGCAAGCCGGGCGATGACGGCGAGGGGAGGGCGCGCTAGAACCACGGCATGACCCTCCGTCTCGCGCTCCTCGCCGCGCCGCTGGCCCTGCTGGCCGCCTGCGGCCCCGCCGAAAAGACCCCGGCCCAGCCTTCGGGCAAGCCGGCCGCCCAGGCCGCCCCGGAAGCGGCCAAGCCGGCCGACGGCTCTGCCGTGATCAAGATCACGCCCTATGTCGGCGGGCCGCTGCAGGTGGCCGCCGCGGGCGTCGGCCCCATTACCGCCGCCACCGCCTTCGACCAGCCGACGATCCAGGCCCTGTTCCCCAAGGCGGTGGTCAAGGCCGCCTTCATCCATGTGGGCGACGGCCCGCCCGGACCGATCATCACCGTCGAGCAGGACAACGTCCCGCTGCTGGAGATCGGCAAGGGCGCCGACGGCGGCATCGCCGAGATCCGTCTGGCGGCCGGCGACGTGCGCGGCCCCAAGGGCGAGAGCCTGCTGGCCAAGTGGGCGGCCCTGGGCTTCACCCGCGACCAGTGCCGGGCCGGCGAGGGCCGCACCGTCAACCAGACCATCTGCGTGCGCCCCGAGGCGCCGACGGTCTCCTACGTCTTCGGCGTGCCGGGCTGGACCAAGGGCGGCGTGCCCGACGAGGCGACGCTGAAGGCCAAGGGCCAGCTCAACGAATTCGTCTGGCGCCCCGCCGAGACCGCCCAGGTCGGGGCCGCCTGATCTTGCGCGTTCTTTCCGTCGACACCTGCCTGGCGGCCTCGTCGGTCGCCGTGATCGAGGGCGGCCGCGCCCTGGCCGCCCGTACCGAGCCCATGACCCGCGGCCACCAGGAGCGCATCGCGCCCCTGGCCAAGGCGGTCGCCGCCGAGGCCGGGATCGCCTTCTCCGATCTCGACCGCATCGCCGTCACCGTCGGCCCGGGCTCGTTCACTGGCCTGCGCGTGGGCCTGTCGTTCGCCAAGGGCCTCGCCGAGGCCCTGTCGATCCCCTGCGTGGGCGTGAACAGCCTGGAGGCCCTGGCGGCCTCCTCGGGGGCCTCCGGCTTCGTCGCGGCCGTGCTCGACGCCAAGATGGCCCAGGTCTACCTGCAGGTCTTCGACGGAGGGACGGCCCTGATGGCCCCTGACGCCCTCGACATCGGCTCGGCGACCGCTCGCCTGGCCGAACTCTATTCCGGCGGCCCGGCCACCCTGGTGGGCGCGGGCGCGGCCCTGCTGGACGGCGTGCTGCCCGGCGCGACCTGCCTGGACCTCGCCGTCGCCGATCCCGTGGCCATCGCCCGCTTGGCGGCCACGAGGCCCGCCCCGACCCATTCGCCACGGCCGCTCTATCTGCGCGCGCCCTACGCCACGATGCCGACGCCATGAACCTGCGTCCCGTCGGATTGGAAGCGTGCTGGGACCTGGCGGACCTGCACGAGAGGGCCTTCGACCGCCCCTGGGCCCCGACCGAGTTCGAGGCGCTGCTGAACTCGCCCGGCGTCTTCGCCGTACTCGGTTCCTCGGGCGAGCCTGACGAGCCGCGGGGCTTCATCCTGTGCCGGGCCATCGCCGGCGAGGCCGAGATCCTGACCATCGCCGTCGATCCGGCCACGCGCCGGCGCGGCTGGGGCGCCGCCCTGGTCGAGATGGCGGCTGGGATCGCCGCCGAAGCCAAGGCCTTCGACCTGTTCCTTGAGGTGGCGGCCGACAATGCCGCCGCCATCGCCCTCTATGGGGCCACCGGCTTTTCGCAAGTGGGTCTCAGGAAGGGCTATTATCCCCATCCAGACGGCGCCAAGGACGCCGTCGTCATGCGGCGGGCGCTTAACACTTAGGAATCGATTGCCTATTGTGCCCGCGAATCCCCGACGGAGACGCCGCCTTGGACCGCCTCGAAAAGCTTTGTATCGAAAAAGGCATGCGCATGACCGACCAGCGTCGGGTCATCGCGCGCGTACTGTCGTCGGCCGACGACCATCCGGACGTCGAGGAGCTGCACCGTCGGGCCCACGCCATCGACCCGCACATCTCGATCGCCACGGTCTATCGCACCGTGCGCCTGTTCGAGGAGAGCGGCATCATCGAGCGCCATGACTTCCGTGACGGTCGCTCGCGCTACGAAGAGACCCCGACCCATCACCACGACCACCTGATCGACATGAAGACCGGCAAGGTCGTCGAATTCGTGGACGAGGAGATCGAGGCCCTGCAGCACGCGATCGCCAGGAAGCTCGGCTACAAGCTGATCGATCACCGGCTCGAACTTTACGGCGTGCCGATCGAAGAGTGATTGATCCTGATCAAGACAAAAGGGCGCGGGTTCATCCCGCGCCCTTTTCTTTTGGCCTGACCCGGTGCGTGGATCAGGTGCGCACGAAATCGAGGAACACCGGGGCGCAGTCGCCCAGCTTCTTTTCCTCGTAGCGGGTGGTCACGTGGTCGGCGGGAATGGCCTGGCGGTCGACCCCCTCTTCGGCGAAGCGGAAGGCGGGGCTGGCCAGCACCCGCTCGATCGTCCACTCGGCGTAGTCGGCCCAGTCGGTGGCGAAGCGGAAGGCCGCGCCCGGCTTCAGCACGCGGGCCAGCTCGGTCACGAACTCCGGCTGGATGATCCGGCGCTTGTTGTGCCGGGCCTTGTGCCAGGGGTCGGGGAACATCACGAACAGGCGGTCGATCGAGGCGTCGGGCAGCCAGCCGACCACGTCGCGGGCGTCGCCCTCGTGGATGCGGACGTTCGAGAGGGCCTGTTCCTCGACATGGCGCACGGCGCTGGCCACGCCGTTGACGAACGGCTCGGCCCCGATCACCAGCACGTCGGGCCGGCGGCCGGCCTGGGCGGCCATGTGCTCGCCGCCGCCAAAGCCGATCTCCAGCCAGGTCTCCTTGGCGTCCGGCAGCAGGTCGCGCGGCTGGAAGGCCTCGTGCGGCACGGCGATGGTCGGCAGCAGGGTGTCGAGCAGGGCCTGCTGGCGCGGCTTCACCGGCCGCGACTTCAGGCGGCCGAACGAGCGCAGCGGGCCGTGGGGCTGTTGAGGATTGGTCATGGAGCGGGTCTTTAGAGGCTCGAGCGAGAAATGAAAACGGGCCCCGATCTCACGACCGGGGCCCGCTCTCAATTCGGAAGGAGGGAAAGGCTTACGCCAGGCCCTTCAGCTCCGACACCAGGTCGGTCTTCTCCCACGAGAAGCCGCCTTCGTTGTCCGGCGTGCGGCCGAAGTGGCCGTAGGCGGCGGTGCGGGCGTAGATCGGGCGGTTCAGCTGCAGGTGCTCGCGGATCGAGCGCGGGGTGGCGCCGCCGATCAGCTGGGGCAGGGTCTTTTCCAGGACCGCCGGGTCCACCTTGCCGGTGCCGTGCAGGTCGACGTGGAACGAGACCGGCTGGGCCACGCCGATGGCGTAGGCGATCTGGATCGTGCAGCGGTCGGCCAGGCCCGAGGCCACGACGTTCTTGGCCAGGTAGCGGCAGGCATAGGCGGCCGAGCGGTCGACCTTGGTGGGGTCCTTGCCCGAGAAGGCGCCGCCGCCGTGCGGGGCCGCGCCGCCGTAGGTGTCGACGATGATCTTGCGGCCGGTGACGCCGGCGTCGCCGTCCGGACCGCCGATCTCGAAGCGGCCGGTCGGGTTGATCAGCCACTGGGTCTTCTTGGTGATCAGGCCTTCGGGGAAGATCGGCAGGATGTGCGGCTTGATCAGGTCGAGCACGCGCTTGGAAGTCGGGGTCTTGCCGTCGATCTTCTTCTTGTGCTGGTGCGACACGACGATCGAGACGACGCGCTGAGGCACGCCGGCGCCATCGTACTCCAGGGTCACCTGGCTCTTGGCGTCGGGCTCGAGCTCGTGCAGCTCGCCGGAGTGGCGCAGCTCGGCCAGGCGCTTGAGGATGTTGTGGCTGTATTGCAGCGTGGCCGGCATCAGCTCCGGGGTCTCGGTGCTGGCGTAGCCGAACATGATGCCCTGGTCGCCGGCGCCTTCGTCCTTCTTGTCCGTCGCATCGACGCCCTGGGCGATGTGCGCCGACTGGCCGTGCAGGTAGCAGGCGTACTTGGCCTTTTCCCAGTGGAAGCCCTTCTGGGCGTAGCCGATGTCCTTGATGGCCGCGCGGACCTTGGGCTCCAGGGACTTGATGATGTCCTTGGTCAGTTCCTTGTTGGCCTTCTTGTCGCCCCCCGGCTTGCCCGCGCGCACTTCGCCGGCCAGCACGATGCGATTGGTCGTGACCAGGGTCTCGCAGGCCACCCGGGCTTCGGGGTCGGCGGTCAGGAACGCGTCGACGACGGTGTCGCTGATCCGGTCGGCGACCTTGTCGGGATGGCCTTCGGAGACGCTTTCGCTGGTGAAGATGTAGGACGAACGGCTCAAGTGGACGGCTCCGGCTTAGAGTCCAGCGCCCACGCGGCGACCGGCCCCGCGAGCTTAGCGAGGACCATATAAAGATAAGTTTATGTCCGCAAGCCGGCCGGCTACGTTTCGAGCTCCGGCGTGCGGGCGAGGCGCCCGGCCCAGAGGCCGGGCCGGAGGGTCTAGGCCTCTTCCTCGGCCATCGACCGGACGAGGTCGAGGATGCGGCGGCGCACGGGGGCGCGGTTCAGGCGCGGGAACAGCGAGGCCAGTTCCAGGCCCTCGGGCGTCATCAGGAACTCGTGCACCTGGTGGTCGTTGCGCGCTTCGCCGTCGGCCGGTTCGGACGGATCGGCAAGGCCTTCGAAGAAGTAGGCGACGGGGGCCTGCAGGCTACGGGCGATTTCGTAGAGCTTGCTGGCGCTGACGCGGTTGGCGCCGCGCTCGTACTTCTGCACCTGCTGGAAGGTCAGGCCCAGGCTCTCGGCCAGCTTCTCCTGGCTGACGCCCAGGATCTTGCGGCGCATGCGGATGCGGGCGCCGACATGCAGGTCGACGGGGTTGGGCGAACGCTCGATTTCGGCGGGGGATTCGGGGGCGACGGTCATGCTTAGGCATAGACCTAAGATTACGGCTTTAGTTCAGCCCATATCTTTCGCAGCGGCAAACTTCTGACCGCCGATACGTGAGATGCCGATACAGATCGCCGCCGACGCGAGGAGCAGGATCGCCAGCGGCCAGTCGCCCAGCCGCGAGGCCGGCGTGTCGCGACCGACGGCGGACAGGCGGGTGTCGATGACCCCGCGTACGCCCAGGTTCAGGCGCTGGCCCTCGACCACGCGGCCCTGGGCGTCGACCATGGCCGAGACGCCGGTGGGGGTGGCGCGGATCATCGGCCTGCCGGCTTCGATGGCGCGATAGCTAGCCAGGTTCAGGTGCTGCAGCGGGCCGGAGGTGACGCCGAACCAGGCGTCGTTGGAGACGTTGACCAGCGCCCGCACGCCGGCGTCGGGGCGGGCCAGGCCGGGGAACAGGCTTTCGTAGCAGATCAGCGGCTGGACCTTCAGGCCCGGCGCCACGCTCAGCGGGGCAGGGCGTGGTCCCGTGGCGAAGCCGTCGCCCAGGTGGGCCATGCTCTTGAAGCCGATGGCGGTCAGCAGGCCGTCGGCGGGCAGGTACTCGCCGAACGGCACCAGCCGGTGCTTGTCGTAGACGCCGACCATGACCAGGTCGCCGGGCTCGCGGCGCAGGGCCACAAGGCTGTTGTAGTAGACCGGCGCCTCGACGGACCCCTCGTAGCGATAGCCGCCGATCAGCAGCAACTGGCCTGGCTGCAGCGAGTCCATGATCGCCTGGCGCACCCAGGTCCCGGGGGCGAGGTAGTCGTTGATGGCGGCGGGCAGGGCGCCTTCGGGCCAGACCACGATGTCGGCCGGCTTGCCGTCGGCATAGGCCGTGGCGGTCAGGGCGGCGTAGTCGTTGACGATGGCCTGGAAGCTGGCGGCGTCCCACTTGGCCGACTGCTGGACGTCAGCCTGGACGATGCGGACCTTGGGGGCGGCCAGTGTCACGGGGCTCGGCGCGGTCTTCAGCGCCAGGGCGCCGCCGCCATAGAGGCCGGCCAGCGCCAGGGCGGCCGCGCCGACGGCGATCTTGCCCGTCCTGCCTTGCCGCCAGACGGCGGGGGCGGCGGCGATGGCGAGGGTCACGAAGGTCAGGCCGTAGGCGCCCAGCAGGGCGGCGGCCTGAGACGGCGCCGAGCCGGCCCGCCAGGTCTCGCCAGGCAGGTTCCAGGGAAAGCCGGTCAGCACGTGGCCGCGCACCCACTCCAGCGCCGACAGGGCCGCGGCGAAGGCCAGCAAGCGCACCGCGCCGGCCGGGCGCAGGCGGCGGTAAAGGACGGCGCCCGCGCCCCAGAACAGGGCCAGGCCCGCGGCCATGGCGGTCACGGCGAACGGGGCCATCCAGCCCTGGTTGGCGGCGTCGACCAGGAAGGCTTCGCCGATCCACCAGGTGCCGAGGCCGAAATAGCCCAGGCCGGCCAGCCAGCCGCGCAGGAAGGCCCCGCGCAAGGGCCTGGGGCCGTCGATCGTATCCAGCAGCCACAGCAGCAGGGCGTAGCCCAGCAGGCCGGGCAGGATCCCGAACGGCGGGTGCGCCAGGGCCGCGGCGAGGCCCGCGACCAGCGCCAGCACGCGGTCGCGCCAGGGGGAAGCGGCGGTCAGGGCGCGCAGGTTCAAGGAGCGTCCACCGGGGCGAGCGAGGTCTGCGCCTCGGCAGGCTCCGGCGCGCGGCGCACGCGCACCTTCAGGACGCGTCGGGAGTCGGCCTCCAGAACTTCCAGCTCGAAGCCTGCGGGGTGGCGCACCACCTGTCCCGGCTCGGGCACCTGGCCGGCCAGGGCGGCGACGAGGCCGCCGACGGTGTCGACCTCCTCCTCGTGCTCGGGTGGGTCCAGGGTCTCGCCCAGGGCGGCCTCCAGGTCCTCCAGCGGCGTGCGGCCCTCGGTTTCGAAGACGCCGCCGGGACGGGCGATCACGGTGGCCACCTGGGCGTCGTCGTGCTCGTCGTCGATGTCGCCGACCACGCTCTCGATCAGGTCCTCGATGGTCACCAGGCCGTCGACCCCGCCGAATTCGTCGATGAGCATGGCCATGTGAACGCGCTTGGTGCGCATGCGCTGCAGCAGGTCGGCGGCCCGCATCGAGGCGGGCACCAGGAACATGTCGCGGCGCAGCTGCTTGAGGACGCGGGCCTCCGGCTCGGGGCGCAGGTCGCCGTCGGCCAGCAGCCGGAACACGTCCTTGACGTGGACCACGCCGATCGGCTGGTCCAGGGCCTCGCGATAGATCGGCATGCGCGAATGGCCGGACTCGACGAACTGGGCCACGACAACGGCGAACGGGGTGTCGAGCTCGACCGCCACCACGTCGGGGCGGGGGGTCATCAGGTCGCCGACCTTCAGGGTCTTGAACGCCTCGGCCTGGTCGACGAGGTCGGGCGCGGCGGCGTCGTCGGAATCGACCGCGCGCGCGCGCTTGACCGGCGCGGCCCGCCGCAGCTCACGGAAGAACGCCCGCAGGCCCCGGCTGAATCTGGCCGGACCGGCGGGCGTGGAACTCTGGTCGTCGTCAGGCATGCCTTTAGGCTTTCACCTCTCGTCGGCGTAGGGATCGGGAACGTCCAGTCCCGCCAGGATCTCGCGTTCGAGCGCTTCCATGGCCTCGGCCTCTTCGTCGCCCTCGTGGTCATATCCTAAGAGATGCAGCACCCCGTGCGCCACAAGATGTTGCAGGTGGTGGCTCAGGGGCTTGCCCTGTTCCGCCGCCTCGCGGGCGCAGACGCCGTAGGCCAGGGCGATGTCGCCGATCTGGCCTTCCGGATTGGCCGCAGGATCCTGGGGCGAGGGGAAGGACAGCACGTTGGTGGCGTAGTCCTTCTGGCGGAAGTCGCGGTTCAGCGCCTGAACGCTGTCGTCGTCGGCCAGCAGGATGACGATCCCCTGGCCCTCGACGTCCTCGTGGGCGTCCAGCACGGCCTGGGCCGCGCGCCAGACCAGGGCCTCGGCCTCGGGTTCGGCCTTGGTCCAGGCCTCGTCTTCGATTTCGATATCGACGGTGATCATCGGGGAGTCGCCACCAGGGCCGCGTCGGCGTCGTAGGCCTTGACGATGCGCTCCACCAGCGGGTGGCGCACGACGTCGGTCGCGGTGAAGCGGGCCACGGCCACGCCCTCGACGCCGTCGAGGATCGAGACGGCGTGGGCCAGGCCGGAGTCGCGGGGGTTCAGAAGGTCGATCTGGGTCGGATCGCCGGTCACCACCATGCGGGCGCCTTCGCCCAGGCGGGTCAGCACCATCTTCATCTGCAGGCGCGAGCAGTTCTGGGCCTCGTCGACGATGACGAACGCATGGGCAAGCGTGCGGCCGCGCATGAAGGCGATCGGGGCGACCTCGATCTCGCCCTTGTCGCGGCGGCGGCGCAGCTGCTCGGCGCCCATGATGTCGGTCAGGGCTTCCCAGACCGGGGCCATGTAGGGGTCGACCTTCTCGTTCAGGTCGCCCGGCAGGAAGCCCAGCTTCTCGCCGGCCTCGACGGCGGGGCGGGTGACGATCAGGCGGTCGACCTCGCCGCGCAGCAGCATGCCCGCGCCCTGGGCCACCGCCAGGAAGGTCTTGCCGGTGCCGGCCGGACCCAGGCCGAAGACCAGCGGGTGCCGGGCCATCTGCTCCATGTAGGCGGCCTGGTTCTTGGTCTTGGGCGAGACCGCGCCGCGGCGCACGGCGCGCGGCGAGGCCTGGCCGCCGGCGCTGTGGGCTTCGCCCACGGCCACGCGGATGTCGGCTTCCACGACCTCATGGCCGGCGTCGGCGCGCTCGGCCAGGGCCAGCAGGGCGCGCTTGGCCGCCGAGCGGCCCTTGACGTCGCCGGTGATCTTGACGCCGCCGCCGGGCGTCTCGAGCAGGACCTTGAAGGCGTCCTCGATCAGGGCGGCATGGCGGCCGGACGGGCCGGTGACGGCGACGACGGCGTCGTCGGAAAGCGGCAGGAACTCGGGCGTGCGGCTCACGCGGTCTCCAAAGCGGGTTCGTTGGCGAGCACGCCGGCCAGGCTCATCTTGGCGGCGCTCTCGATACGGACGGGAACGATCGTCCCGATCAGATGCTCCCCGCCCGAAACGTGGACGGCTTGCAGGTAGGGGCTGCGGCCGACGATCTGGCCGGGGTGGCGGCCGGCCTTCTCGAACAGCACCGGCAGGGTCTTGCCGACCTGGCTGGCGTTGAAGGCCCGTTGCTGGTCGTCGAGCAGCTGGTTCAGGCGGTCCAGGCGCTCGGCCTTCACGGCCTCGTCGACCTGGCCGGGCATGGCCGAGGCCGGCGTGCCGGGACGGCGCGAATACTTGAACGAGAAGGCGCTGGCGAAACCGACCTCGCGCACCAGCTCCAGCGTCTTCTCGAAGTCGCCGTCGCGCTCGCCGGGGAAGCCGACGATGAAGTCGCCGCTCATGGCGATGTCGGGCCGGGCGGCGCGGATGCGCTCGATCAGCTTCACATAGCTTTCGGCCGTGTGGTCGCGGTTCATGGCCTTGAGGATCTTGTCGCTGCCCGCCTGCACCGGCAGGTGCAGGTACGGCATCAGCTGCGGCAGCTCGCCGTGGGCCTCGATCAAATCGTCGCCCATGTCGCGCGGGTGGCTGGTGGTGTAGCGGATGCGGTCCAGGCCATCGATCGTGGCCAGCTTGCGCACCAGCTTGGCCAGGGTCGAGCCGTCGCCGTCATAGGCGTTGACGTTTTGGCCCAGCAGGGTGACTTCGCGAACGCCGGCGCCGGCCAGGCGCTTGGCCTCCTCGACGATGTCGTTCACCGGGCGCGACCACTCGCCGCCGCGGGTGTAGGGCACCACGCAGAAGGTGCAGAACTTGTCGCAGCCCTCCTGCACGGTCAGGAACGCGGTGACGCCGGTGACGTGGCGTTCGGCCGGCAGGGCGTCGAACTTCTCGTCGGCGGCGAAGTCGGCGGCGAGCCGTTCACCAGAGGCCCGGTGGGCGCGGGCGATCAGCTCGGGCAGCTGGTGATAGGCCTGCGGGCCGACGACCAGGTCCACCGCCCGCTGACGATTCATGATCTCCTGGCCTTCGGCCTGGGCCACGCAGCCGGCCACGGCGATGGTCATCTTGCCGCCGGACTGGGCCTTGCGGTCCTTCATCTGCTTGATCAGGCCAAGCTCGGAATAGACCTTCTCGGTGGCCTTCTCGCGGATGTGGCAGGTGTTGAGCACCACGAGATCCGCGCCCTCGGGATCATCGACCACGCCATAGCCCAACGGACGCAGGACGTCGGTCATGCGCTCGCTGTCGTAGACGTTCATCTGACAGCCGTAGGTCTTGATATAGAGGCGCTTTTGCGGGGTCTCGCTCATCCGGCGAGCTTATGGGGTCGAGCGGCCCCCGGCGCAAGGTCGCGAAGGTCACACCCGGGGCTCGAAGCCGCAAAAGAAAACGGCGCCGGAGAGGTCCCCGGCGCCGCATCTTGATCCTTGAAGGATCAGTAGTTCTCGTCGTGACGCTTGATCGCCGCGCGGATCAGTTCGGCGGTCTCGTCCGGATCGGCCCAGCCGGTGATCTTGGTCGACTTGCCCTTTTCCAGGTCCTTGTAGTGCTGGAAGAAGTGGGCGATCTGCTCGGTCAGGATGGTCGGCAGGTCGCGCCAGCTGTTCACGCCCGTGTAGAAGGGGTGCAGCTTGTCGACCGGCACGGCCAGGATCTTTTCGTCAGACCCGGCTTCGTCGACCATCATCAGGGCGCCGATCGGGCGGCAGCGGATGATCGCGCCGGGCACCACCGGGGTCGGGCCCACGACCATGATGTCGGCCGGGTCGCCGTCGTCGGCCAGGGTGTGCGGAATGAAGCCGTAGTTGGCCGGGTAGAACATCGCCGTGTGCAGGAAGCGGTCCACCATCAGGGCGCCGCTTTCCTTGTCGATCTCGTACTTCACCGGCTCACCGCCCTGCGGGATCTCGATGACGGCGTTCAGGTCGTAGGGCGGGTTCACGCCCACGGCGATCTTGGAGAGGTCCATAGTGACTCTTCGTTGTGGGAAGGTTCCCGCGGGGAGGCGGGCCTCAAGCGGCCGTCTGTATAGGCCACAAGTGTTGCGATGCGAAAGAGGGGGCGTGTCCGCCCCTCGACTTGCGCCTCCAAAAGCAACTTCGATCTGTGGTCCAGCTTGTCGAGTGACCGCCAGAACAGCTTTTGCCGCTTGGCCTTGCGCCCTTGCAAAGGTCTCTCGCGCGCCGCGTGGGCCGGGGCCAGGAGGGGGCTTCCACACGCTCGCCTATCGCGCTATATAGCTCCTACATCGTCCGTTAGCGCTGATTGGCGCTTTCGAGCGGCGGCCCGAAAGGCTGCCGCTTTTTCTTTGGTCGCTCGCCAGCTGGGCCTTCTGGGTCTGGGCGGACGGCCACGAAACCGAGAAGAGAACCGTGCGCGGCAAGACGCGAGAAGACCTGGACCTGATCGAGATGCTCGATCCCGTCGCCGAAGCCACCGGCTACGAGATCGTCCGCCTGCGCCTGATGGGCGGGGCCGAACAGCGCCGCCTGCAGATCATGGCCGAACGCCCCCTGCTGGAAGACGGCAGCGGCGGCGACATGAATGTCGAGGACTGCGCCAAGCTGTCGCGCGCCATCTCCGAGGTGATGGACGCCGCCGACCCGATCGCCGGCGAATACACCCTGGAAGTCTCCAGCCCGGGCGTCGATCGCCCGCTGACCCGCCTGAAGGACTTCGAGACCTATGCCGGTCTCGAGGTGCGCATCGAGCTCGACCGCGTGGCCGAGGGCCGCAAGCGCTTCAAGGGCGAGCTCGCCGGTGTCGAGGACGACCAGGTCGGCCTCAACATCGAGGGCGAGGACGACGTCACCGTCTATTTCCCGTTCGCCTGGATCGTCGACGCCAAGCTCGTCCTGACCGACCAGCTGATGAAGCGGGGCGCCGATGCGCGCGCCGCCAGGATCGACCAGGACGGCGTCGACGCCGAGAACGACAACGATTTGTCCGAAAGTGAAGAGGACTGACCATGGCCATCGGCATCGCCGCCAACCGGCTTGAACTGCTCCAGATCGCCGACGCGGTCGCCCGCGAAAAGGGCATCGAGAAGGAAGTCGTCATCGAGGCCATCGAGGACGCCCTGCAGAAGGCCGCCCGCGCCCGCTACGGCGCCGAGCACGACATCCGCGTCAAGATCGACCCGCGCACGGGCGAGACGACGCAGAAGCGCGTGATCGAGGTCGTCGCCGACGACGCCGACCTGGAAGGCGAGATCGGCAAGGTCCACCTGACCTCGGCCAAGCGCACCTGGCGCGACGCCGAGATCGGCAAGGTCTACGAAGAAGCCCTGCCGCCGTTCGAGATCGGCCGCGTGCAGACCCAGATGGCCCGCCAGGTCGTCATGCACAAGGTTCGCGAAGCCGAGCGCGAGCGCCAGTACGAAGAATACAAGGACCGCTCGGGCGAGATCGTCAACGGCAGCGTCAAGCGCGTCGAGTACGGCAACGTCATCGTCGACCTGGGTCGTGGCGAAGGCATCATGCGTCGCGACCAGTCGATCCCGCGCGAGAACTTCAACGTCGGCGATCGCATCCGCGCCTACATCTACGACGTCCGTCGCGAGACCAAGGGCCCGCAGATCATGCTGAGCCGCGCCCACGGCGGCTTCATGGCCAAGCTGTTCGCGCAGGAAGTGCCGGAAGTCTACGACGGCGTCATCGAGATCCGCGCCGTGGCCCGCGACCCGGGTTCGCGCGCCAAGATGGCCGTCATCTCCAACGACAGCTCGATCGACCCGGTCGGCGCCTGCGTCGGCATGCGCGGCTCGCGCGTGCAGGCGGTGGTCGCCGAGCTGCAGGGCGAGAAGATCGACATCATCCAGTGGTCGGAAGACGAAGCCACCTTCATCGTCAACGCCCTGGCCCCGGCCGAAGTCTCCAAGGTCGTCATGGACGAGGAAGACGAGCGCGTCGAAGTCGTGGTGCCCGACGAGCAGCTGTCGCTGGCCATCGGCCGCCGCGGCCAGAACGTCCGCCTGGCCTCGCAGCTGACCGGCTGGCAGATCGACATCATGACCGAAAGCCAGGAGAGCGAGCGCCGTCAGCGCGAGTTCACCGAGCGCACGGCCCTGTTCCAGGAAGCCCTGGACGTCGACGAGGTCATCGCCCAGCTGCTGGTCACCGAAGGCTTCGCCGCCGTGGAAGACGTCGCCTATGTCGACACCCACGAGATCGGTTCGATCGAAGGCTTCGACGACGAGACCGCCGAGGAACTGCAGGCCCGCGCCCGCGAATTCCTCGAGAAGGAAGCCGCCGCCCTGGACGCCAAGCGCGTCGAGCTGGGCGTGCAGGACGAACTGCTGGGCGTCGAGGGCGTGACCCTGGCCATGGCTGTGGCCCTGGGCGAAGGCGACGTGAAGACGATCGAAGACCTGGCCGGCCTCGTCCCCGACGACATGCGCGGCTGGTTCGAGAGCAAGGGCGGCGAGCGCGTGCGCGAGCCGGGCATCCTCGAGAGCTTCAACCTGTCGCCCGACGACGCCGAGGCCCTGATCATGCGCGCTCGTATCGCCATGGGCTGGGTCGAGGCTCCGCCGGAGCCGGAGTACGAAGAAGTCGAAGGCGAAGAGCTTGAAGGGGAAGAGATCGAGGGCGAGGTCGAAGACGCCGCCCCGGTCGAAGGCGAGGAAGCCCCCGCCGAACAAGCCGCCGAAGAGCAGTAAGAGACAGAGCCGGCCCTTCCGATCCTCGGAAGGGCCGCTTCCTTTGAAGACGCATGATCGACCAGACCGCTCCCAAGACCCACGCCGAAGCCAGCCGCGCGCGCAAGGACATCGTCCTGGGCGAGGTTGTCGACGAGGCGCGCCTGGTGCGGTTCGTGGCCGGGCCTGACGGCGTCGTCATTCCCGACGTGGCCCGCAAGCTGCCGGGGCGCGGCATGTGGGTGGCGGCCGACCGCGAGTCGATCGCCGCCGCCGCCAAGAAGAACGCCTTCTCGCGCTCGGCCAAGGCCAAGCTTTCCGCCCCGGCCGATCTGGCCGACCAGGTGGAACGGCTGCTGGCCAAGCGGGTTCTGGACGGTCTGGGCCTTGCGCGACGCTCCGGGAGCATTATCTCGGGGTTCGAAAAGGTTCTGGCGGCCCTGGCCTCGGGCAAGACCGCCTGGCTGATCGAAGCCGCCGACGGCGCCGATGACGGCCGCCGCAAGGTCTTTTCAGCTGTCCGCAAAGCGCCGAACACCCCGAGAATCCTCGGTATGTTCACATCCGACGAATTGGGTTTGGCCTTGGGCGGGGAGAATGTGATACACACGGCGCTCCTCGCGGGGCGAGGCACGGATCGCTGGACTTTGGACGTCGAGCGGTTATCAGGCTTCCGTCCTTTCACGCCGCCGGACTGGGTGGTGCGTCAGAACGAGGAGCCCTAGGCTTCGATACGTCCTCGGATGGCTTCATTCGATGGCGAAAAGAGCCTAGAACCTGAATGTTGGAGCAAGCCGCCGCTGGCGTCGCGCTCTTGAGCGAAGGGCCGGGAAACGCGCTTCCTATTGGAGGTACGTCCGGGCCCCTTTCTCGTATGGATTGATCGGTTTTTGGGCCGGGAACCCGCCCGGCGGAAGTACAAGCGAGCGCATGAGCGACGAGAACGATAACGGTCGGCCTGGTTCCAACCCCGGTGGGCGCGCGCCCATCACCCTGAAGCCCCGCCAGGGCTCGGTGAGCGCCGGCGTTGTGAAGCAGAGCTTCAGCCACGGCAGGACCAAGACGGTGGTTGTCGAGACGAAGCGCACGCGCCCGCATGCGCCGGCTTCCGGCAACCTCGCCGCGCCGTCCCAGGCCGAGCGTCGCCACGACGCGCCGCGCCCGCAAGGCGGCGGTGGAGCCGCCGGCGGTCTGTCGCAGGACGAGATGCGCGCTCGCCAGCGCGCCATCGAGGCCGCTCGCGAAGCGCAGGAACGCCAGGCCGCAGAACGTCGCGCCGCTGACGCCCGCGCCGCCGCCGAGGCCGCCGCGGCTCGCGAAGCCGCCGCCAAGGCTGCAGCCGCGAAGGCCGCCGCCGAAGCCGCCGCCGCCAAGCCGGCTCCGGCTCCTGCTGCGCCGACCCCGGCC
>NZ_JBMDIW010000032.1:0-58178 GCF_057808875.1 Caulobacter sp. FG7 | reverse complement strand
GGGCCCCCCCCCCCCCCTCCGGCCCTCCGGGCCACCTCCCCCAGAGGGGGAGGATCTACGGCCTCAGATGCTCCCCCTCTGGGGGAGCTGTCGGCGAAGCCGACTGAGGGATTTACTTCCGCAGCCCCACCGGCACGGTCTGGGCCGTCACCGCCGCAGTCGTCCGGGCCGAGATGGCCGCGGACGACGCGCCTAGCTGCACCTCGTAGTCGCCGGCCGCCACCGTCCAGCCGTGGGCCTTCTCGTTCCAGGTCGCCAGCAGGCGCGGGTCGACGGTCAGGGTGACGGTCTGGCTGGCGCCGGGGGCGAGGTCGACCTTCTCGAAGCCCGCCAGGCGGCGCGGGGCCTCCCAGCCGCCGGCCTTGGGCGAGACATAGACCTGCGGCACGTCCTTGCCCGCCCGCTTGCCGGTGTTGGTCACCTTGAACGACACGCTCAGTTGGCCGCCGGCGCTCGAGGCCTTCAGGTTCGAATAGGCGAAGCTGGTGTAGGACAGGCCGTGTCCGAACGGGAACAGCGGCTCAAGGCCCTTCTTGTCGAACCACTTGTAGCCGACGGCGGCGCCCTCGATCGAATAGTCGACCGCGAACAGCGCATCAGGCGTCTTCGGGTCGCCGTCGAGCACGGGGCGCGGCAGCTGGGCCTCGGCGGCCGGGAAGGTCACCGGCAGGCGGCCGGTGGCGTCGACCTCGCCGGTCAGCACGCGGGCGATGGCCTCGCCGCCGCTGGTGCCGGGATACCAGGCCTGCAGCACCGCGCCGACGTCCTTGAGCCACGGCATGGTCACTGGGCCGCCGGTCTCGAGCACGACGACGGTGGGCTTTCCGGCCTTGGCGGCCGCCGCGATCATGGCGTCCTGGCCCTTGGGCAGGGCCAGGGAGATGACGTCTTCCGACTCGGTGGTCCACTGATCGGCGAAGACGATGACGAGGTCGCTGTCGGCCGCCAGCCTAGCGACGGCGGCGGCGTCCTTGCCGTCGTTGTAGGTGAACTTCGCCTGGGGCGCGCGAGCCTGCAGGGCCTTCAGCGGCGAGGACGGATAATAGATCACCGGGCCCGGCCAGGTCTTGGGCTCCAGGCCCTGCACGGCGCGACCGCCGGCCGGATAGACCTGCGAGGAGCCGCCGCCCGACAGCACGCCGACATCGGCATAGGCGCCGATCACGGCGACCTTCTGGGCCTTCAGCGACAGGGGCAGCACGCCCTTGTCGTTCTTCAGCAGGACCATGCCTTCCTCGGCGTCGGCCTGGCTGACCTTGCCGTTGGCGGCCAGGTCGATGGGCGCGATCTTCACCGGGTGGTCGACCGCGCCGCTGGCGAACAGCGAACGGACGATGCGGCGGGCCATGTCGTCCAGGCGCGCCTGGCTGACCGCGCCGCTGGCCAGATCCGCCTTCAGCACGCCGGCCAGGAAGGGCTGCTTGTCGAAGGCGTCGCCGGCCGATTCCTGGTCGAGGCCGGCATTGACCGACTTGGCGCCCGAGTGCACGGCGCCCCAGTCGGACATCACGTAGCCCTTGTAGCCCCAGTCCTGCTTGAGCACCTTGTTCAGCAGCCAGTCGTTCTCGCAGGCGTAGTGGCCGTTGACGCGGTTGTAGGCGCACATCACCGAGTGCGGGTCCGACGCCTCCATGGCGATCTGGAAGGCCAGCAGGTCGGAGGTGCGGGCGTCGGCGTCGCCGATCTTGCTGTCGACCACGAAGCGCCCGGTCTCCTGGGCGTTCAGGGCGTAGTGCTTGATGGTCGAGACGATGTGGTTGGACTGGATGCCCTTGATCTGGGCCCCGACCATCACGCCGGCCAGCAGCGGATCCTCGCCGCCATATTCGAAGTTGCGGCCGTTGCGCGGCTCGCGCACCAGGTTCACGCCGCCGGCCAGCATGACGTTGAAGCCCGAGTCGCGGGCCTCCTTGCCGATCATCGCGCCGCCCTTTTCGGCCAGGGCCGGGTTCCAGGTGGCGGTGGTGGCCATGCCCGAGGGCAGGGCGGTGCGCTCGCGGAACTGCGCGGCGCTGCCTTGCGTGGCCACGCCGATCCCGGCGTCGGTCTCGAACTGGGCCGGGATCCCCAGGCGCGGCAGGCCCGGCACATAGCCGGCCGAACCGGGCAGGGAGCCTTCGATGCGCGTATACTTCGGCTTCATGTCGGCGCCGAAGTAGCCGTAGACCAGGGTCAGCTTCTCGTCCTGGGTCATGGCCTTGACGGCCAGGTCCGCGCGCGTGTCGGCGTCGAGCTTGGGATCGAGCCACGGCTGGCCGGCCGGGGCGGCGGCGGGCGCGCCGTGGCCCGCGTGGCCGGCATGGCCCTGGGCGAGGGCGGCGCCGCCCATTGTGGCGATGGTCAGGGCCAGGGCGCTGGCGCGCCAGAGACGCGAGTTCATTCTACCTCCCACTCGTATGATCTTGGCCGGGCAGCCTCGGCAGGGTGTTTCGTCGTCCGTCAGCTGGACATGCCCGTCACGGCCTGGCCCGGTATCCGCTTGCGCGCGGGGCCGGTGGATTCGCGCACGACCAGGGTGTGCTGGGCGAGGAACGGGCTGGGGCGGATGCCGGAGTCGCTGCTGTTCCAGGCTGCGAAGGTCTGCAGGGCGCGCAGGGCCATCGGTTCGAACGGCTGGCGGATGGTGGTCAAGGTCGGCCAGATGACGCCGGCGATCGGCGCGTCGTCGAAGCCGACCACCGACAGGTCGTCTGGAATGCGCAGGCCGCGGCGCTGGGCCTCCATGCAGGTGGCGGCGGCCATGTCGTCGTTGGCGGCGAAGATGGCGGTGGGCGGCTCGTCGATGTCGAGCAGCAGCTTGGCCGCGTCCATCCCGGTCTTGAAGGTGAACTCGCCCCCGACGATCAGCTCCGGGGCCGGGCGCGGCAGGCCGGCGGCGGCGTAGGCCTCGAAGAAGCCGTTGCGGCGGTGGGTGCTGGCGGCGTGGTCGGGATGGCCGGCGATGTGGCCGATGCGGGTGTGGCCCAGGCTGAACAGGTGCTCGACCACCTCGCGGGCGGCGGCGCGGTCGTCCATGGCGATGGCCGGAAAGTTGGGATCGGGCGTGGTCGGCGAGATCAGCACGCAGCGCACGTCGAGCTCGCGCATCAGCGCCTTCAGGGGACCGAAGTCGCATTCGGGCGGCAGCAGGATGACTTCGCGGATGCCGCCGTCCTCGATGAAGGCGCGGATGCGCTCGTGCCAGCCGACCACCGGGCCGTCGAACAGTTCCACGGTCAGGTGACGGCCGGTTTCCAGGCAGGCCAGCAGCAGGGCGTGGTGGGTGCGGGTGTGATAGCCGCCGCTGGGATCGCCCATCAGCACGCCGACGGCCGAGGCGCCTTGGGCGCGGAAGTGACGGGCCACGGCGCTGGGCTGGTAGCCCAGGGCGGCCATGGCCTCGCGGACCTTGTCGCGGGTCTTGTTGGTGACGCTGGCGTGGTCGTTCATCACGCGCGAGACGGTCTTGGCCGAGACCCCCGCCCGCTTGGCCACATCGTGAATCGTCGTCATTCGTGAAGACCCGCACCCGACTCGGCCGCGTAGCGCGCATCCCCCGGCAGGGGCGGCGCGGCGGCTCCCGAGGACCAGCCATACCGCAGCTCGACCGGCTTGTCATGCGATGGGACAAGTTCGGGTCAAAAAATGTCTTCGTTGTGGACATTTATCGGGTCATTAAGGGTGTCCGCCTGGTCATTTTGGCCGCCATGGAACCGCTTCCGATTCCCCTTCGATCGAAAATGACGGCGGTCCGTCCTTCGCGAACATTCTGCGGGCGGCTCGCGCCTGGGTAGCTGTTAGCGCTGTCTTTCAGGCTCTGGGTGCGATGGGGTTGGTGAAAATATCCAATGAAAACAATATATAATTTAACTGATCGTCTGACGCCGCAGCGCGGCGTCTCGCAGCGGCAGCGCTTCGAAATCCGCTGATTTCCGAAAATGACAACGTTGACATTCTTGTTGACTTGCCGGGGACATTTGGGAATGTTGCCACCGTGACCGGCGTCTGAGGGCCGGATCGCAGCACCGTTCCGGCGCCGGGGGTCGCCGACAGGACAATCACCGGGTCACGGCCGCCGAAGCAGGTTGGCGTGAAGGTCGAGGCCCGGCTCGAGACCCACCGCGGCGTCAAAAGGCGTCGCGGCCCGAACGCAAGAACAAGACATTGGGGAGCGATCGATTTGACCACACCACGTAGCAAGTCCGTCTGGACTCGCGGCCTGACCCTGGCCCTTCTGGCCGGCGCGTCGCAGGCCGTCATCACCACATCCGCCCTGGCGCAGACCGCCGGTTCGACCGAAGAGACCGCGGTCGAGGAGATCGTCGTCACCGGCGTGCGCGGCTCGCAGCTGAAGTCGGTCGACGTCAAGCGCCGCGAGGCCTCGATCGTCGACGCCATCTCGGCCGAGGACATCGGCAAGCTGCCCGACGTCACCATCGCCGACTCGCTGCAGCGCATCCCAGGCATCCAGATCCAGCGCAACGCCGGCGAAGGCGCCACCGTCAACATCCGGGGCCTGGCCCAGGTCATCACCCTGCTGAACGGCGAGCAGTACCTGAGCGCGGGCAACATGGGCTCGGCCCAGCCCAACCTGCTGGACGTGCCCTCGCAGCTGATGAACCAGGTGCTGGTCTACAAGTCGACCGACCCGAACAACGCCCTGTCGGGCATCTCGGGCACCATCGACCTTCGCACCCGCCGGCCGTTCCAGATGCAGGAAGGCTTCACCTTCGCCGGCGCGGCCGAAGCCCAGCGCGGCGAACGCACCAAGGAAGACGACTACCTGGCCAACATCCTGGCCAGCTGGCGCAACGACCGCGTCGGCCTGCTGGTCTCGGCCGCGCAGAGCAAGTCGAACCTGGGCAACAACTTCTCGGGCGCCGTCTCGCTGTCGGGCAACAACGACTGGGGCGGTTCGAACCCGAACAACTTCCTGTCGCCGCACGGCTTCGAAAGCTTCAACCGCGTCGTCGAGCGCAAGCGCACCGGCGTCAACGTGTCGTTCGAGGCCGACCTGGGCGAGGGCTTCACCCTGGTCGCCGAGGGCTTCTACGCCAAGCTCGACGAATACAACCGCGCCGCCGGCATCAACATCTCCAACCGCTGGGACGGCGGCGCCTTCGGCAACTGGACCCGTCCCACCGACTTCGAGCAGACCGGCGTCAGCGCGCCGCCGCCCGGCCCGGCTCCGATCGGCGGCAACGGCCGTCCGTGGCTGGCGGTCAGCGAGTACGACATCGACGCCTGGTGGGTGAACTCGTTCACCGTCAACCGCGTCACCAAGTCCGAGAGCAAGAACTACAATCTCGAACTGAAGTACGACAACGGCGGCAACTTCACCTCGGAAGTGCGGGCCATCCGCGCCAACGGCGACCGCCTGAGCATGAACGGCCAGGCCCAGGGCGACCTGTCCAACTGGCAGTACGCGCCCGACCGCTTCAACCTGTTCCGCAACGCCCAGGATCGCACCCGCGGCACCTTCTATCCGAAGGCCATCTGCGACCAGTATCCGGCCAGCCAGCGCAGCAACGCCGTCACCGGCTCGGCCGGCGGCTGCTACCTGAACCCGAACCCGCTGGGCTACGGCCAGAACCCGCAGCTGCACTACGACATCAGCGGCAAGAGCCCGGTGTGGAGCGGCTTCGACACCCCGATCTCGGGCGGCCTGGGCGCGGGCAAGACCCTGCGCGACTACATGGCCAACAAGGACAGCTACGCCATCGGGGCCTTCTCGTCGGAAGGCAACAACGAAGTCGAGTCGGACATGAACGTGTTCCGCGCCGACGGCCACTACAAGTTCGACGAGAAGTTCCTGGGCTTCATCACCAAGGTCGACGCCGGCGTTCGCCAGAGCGACCGTTCGGTCAGCGTCGAGCAGTTCCACCTGTTCTCGGGCTTCTACGGCGGGGTTCCCGGCGCGGTGCAGGCCAACGGCACGCCCGTTCCGGCCGGCGGCTGCATGGCCCAGTGGAAGGCCATCGACGTCGTCATGAACCAGAACCAGTGCCAGGCCGGCGAGTTCGTGCCCAACCCGATCACCGGCGTGCCGGAGTTCCAGGGCTACACGGTCAACCGTCCGACCAAGCTGACGACCTACAACAACGCCATCTGGGTCAACAACCTGGGCGGCGTCACCAAGGGCATGCCCGGCTTCTGGGCCATCGACCCGCGTGACTTCGACGACGTGCTGGCCTTCCAGAAGAAGGTGTTCGGCGACGCCGTGCGCGTGCAGGTGCCCGGCCAGACCTACGACGTCGACCTGAAGGAGCAGAGCGCCTACGGCGCCGGCGCCTTCGAGATCGGCCAGCTGTCGGGCGACTTCGGCCTGCGCGTCATCCAGACGGAACTGCTGGTGAAGCAGAACCTGACCGGCGACGTCATGAACTACGGCGACACCAACGCCGACGCCGGCGACACGGTCACCCGCCGCAAATACACGGACTGGCTGCCGTCGTTCAACGCCACCTACGACCTGACCGACAACATCAAGCTGCGCTTCGCCTATTCGAAGACGATGCAGCCGCTCGATCTGGGCAGCTACGGCGGCGGCCTGTCGATCTTCACCGCCGACTGCGGCGCCAGCATGCCGAACGTTCGCTGCGTGACCGGGGCCAGCGCCTCGGGCAACCCGAACCTCGACCCGTGGCGCTCGCAGAACTTCGACGGCGCGATCGAATACTACTTCGGCCGGGCTTCGATGCTGAACATCTCGGCCTTCAAGCTGAAGATCGACAGCTTCGTCACCGGCGGCACCATCAAGGGCAGCTTCCCCGACCAGGACGGCGTGATCCGCCGCGAGGTCGACGTGTCGCTGCCGCTGCAAGGCGACGGCGGCGAGGTCTCGGGTGTCGAACTGGGCGCCAAGATCGCCTTCACCGACATCATCCCGGACGTGCCGATCCTGAAGAACTTCGGCGTCGACACCAACTACACCTACTCGCCCAGCGAGGAGTCGCGTCTGGACCTGAAGGGCGACAAGCTGCCGTTCTTCGACAACTCCAAGCACCAGTTCAACCTGGTCGGCTGGTACCAGGACGACAAGCTGCAGGCGCGCGTGGCCTACAACTACCGCACCGACCGCCTGTCCGGCACCATGGGCGGCGGCGGCCAGCGGGTGATCCCGATCTACCAGGGCTCGACCGGCTATGTGGACGTCAACGTGAGCTACGACGTCCGCGAGAACGTGACGGTCTACTTCAACGGCTCGAACGTCACCGGCGAGATCGAGGACTACTACCTGCGGTTCGCCAAGGGCAAGGAACAGTATTCGTCGCAGAACGAGTTCGAGCCCCGCTACACGATCGGTCTCCGCGCCAAGTGGTGATCTGAAGCCTTCCTCCCTGCGCCCGTCGTGGCGGCCCTCCGGGGTCGTCACGGCGGCTCTTTTTGTTTGGGGAGGCCGCTATCCAAAGGCGCTTTCGGGCGCCAGTTTTCCGGTTCGGCCATCGGCGCCTTCCGGCGTCGATTTTCCGGTTCGGGGAGGACCGGCCATGAGCGAAGACGTCCGCAACGGGCCCATCCGCAGCATCGTCATCGTCGGCGGGGGCACCGCCGGCTGGATGGCGGCCGCGAGCCTGCGCCGCCACTTCGGCAAGGCGCCGATCGACATCACCCTGGTCGAGAGTTCCGAGATCGGCACGATCGGGGTGGGCGAGGCGACCATTCCCACCATCCGCAGTTTCTACCAGTCGCTGGGCCTGGACGACCTGGAGGTGCTGCGCGCCACCCAGGGCACGTGCAAGCTGGGCATCCGCTTCAAGGACTGGATGGCGCCGGGCTCGGCCTTCATCCATCCCTTCAGCCTGTACGGCCAGGACCTGAACGGCGTGCCGTTCCAGCACTATTGGCTGAAGGCCCGCAGCGTCGCCGACGTCGGCGAGATGGGCGAGTATTCGCTGGGCGCCAGCCTGGCGGCGGCGGGCAAGTTTACCGTGCCAGCGGCCAATCCGCCGTCCAGCCTGTCGGTCTTCGACTGGGCCCTGCACTTCGACGCGGCGCTGTTCGCCCAACTGATGCGCCGCGTGGCCGAGGCTAACGGCGTCAGGCGCATCGACGCCAAGGTCGTGAAGGTCAACCTGCGTCCCGAGGACGGCTTCGTCGCCTCTCTGGACCTGCACACCGGGACGAGCCTGGAAGGCGACCTCTTCATCGACTGCTCGGGCTTTCGCGGCCTGCTGATCGAGGAGGCCCTGCAGACCGGCTACGAGGACTGGTCGCAGTGGCTGTTCTGCGACCGGGCCCTGGCCGTGCAGAGCCAGCCTTCTGCCATATCTTCTCAAGGGGGCGCCGAGCCGCCGCCCTATACCGACGTCACCGCCCACAGCGCCGGCTGGCGCTGGCGCATTCCGCTGCAGCACCGCTACGGCAATGGCTATGTCTATTCGAGCCGGCATATCGACGACGAGGCCGCGCGGGCCGAGCTGGTCGCCGCCGTGCCCGACCGCCTGCTGCACGAGCCGCGCCTGATCCGCTTCACGCCCGGTCGCCGCAAGAAGGTGTGGAACCGCAACGTCGTGGCCCTGGGCCTGGCGTCGGGTTTCCTCGAGCCGCTGGAAAGCACCTCGATCGCCCTGATCGAGACGGGCATCGAGAAGTTGAAAGCCCTGTTCCCGGACAGACGCTTCGATCCTGCCGTGGTCGACGAGTTCAACGACTGGTCCAGGCGAGAGATGGAACGGGTGCGCGACTTCGTGGTGCTGCACTACAAGGCCGCCCAGCGCGGCGACACGCCGTTCTGGCGCACGACCCGCGACGCCGACATTCCCGAGACCCTGGCCCGCAAGGTCGATCTGTTTCGCTCGCGCGGGCATATCGCCCGCTATCGCTGGGAGATGTTCCAGCCGCCCAGCTGGCTGGCGATCTTCGCCGGTTTCGACATCCTGCCCGAGGGCTGGGACCCTGCGCTGGACGGGATCGACGGAGCGGCCCTGGCCGCCAGCCTCAACCAGATGCGGACAGGCGTGGCCCGGGCGGTGGCCCAGGCCCCGACCCACGGCGACTTCCTGCGCCGCTATGTCGGCGCTGCGCCGGCGGCGGCCGAATAGACAACAACGACAAGAAACAAGCGTACGGGAGACGGCCGATGGCCAACAATCTGCGGAAGATCGTGATCGTGGGCGGCGGCTCGGCCGGCTGGATCACGGCGGCGATGATCAGCCACTATCTCAAGGACAGCCCCTGCGAGATCGAGCTGATCGAGTCCGAGCAGATCGGCATCATCGGCGTTGGCGAAAGCACCATCCCGCCGTTCCTCCAGCTGATCCGCAGCCTGGGGATCGACGAGAAGGAGTTCATGCAGGAGACGCAGGCCGCCTTCAAGCTGGCCATCCGGTTCGAGAATTGGCGCCAGAAGGGCGAGGTCTACTACCACCCGTTCGGCCTGATCGGCGGCCTTGTCGACGTGCACGAGTTCTACCAGGTGTGGCTGCGTGGCAAGGCCGAGGGGCATCCGTCCAGCCTGCAGGACTTCGCGCCCGCCTCGGTGATGGCCGACCGCTGGAAGTTCATGTCGCCGGCCATGGCCCCGCGCACCATGCTGGCCAACGCCAACTACGCCGTGCACATCGACGCGGCCCTGCTGGCCAAGTTCCTGCGCAAGTTCGCCGAGGCCAGGGGCGTCAAGCGCACCGAGGGCATCGTCAAGGACGTGGCCACCCGCCCCGACGGCTTCATCGAGAAGGTGATCCTGCAGGACGGCCGCGAGGCGTCGGGCGACCTCTTCATCGACTGCTCGGGCTTCCGCTCGCTGCTGAGCGGCAAGACCCTGGGCACCGAGTTCCTCGACTGGTCGGACGTGCTGCTGAACGACCGGGCGATCGCGGTGCAGACCGCCAACATCCAGGACCCGCATCCCTATACCCTGGCCCAGGCCCAGGACGCCGGCTGGCGCTGGCGCATCCCGCTGCAGCACCGGGCCGGCAACGGCTATGTCTATTGCAGCCAGTATTGCAGCGACGACGAAGCCCTGGCCACGCTGATGAGCCAGGTCGAGGGCGAGGCCGTGCGCGATCCCTGGCTGGTGCCCTTCAAGACCGGCATGCGCAAGCAGCTGTTCAACAAGAACTGCGTGGCCATCGGCCTGGCCGGCGGCTTCATCGAGCCCCTGGAATCGACGGCCCTGCACCTGATCTATCGCGGCGTCGACTACCTGCTGCGGTTCTTCCCCGACCGGGATTGCGATCCTGTGCTGGCGTCCGAATACAACAGGCGCATGCAGGTCGACTACGAGGAAATCCGCGACTTCATCGTGCTGCACTACTTCACGACCAAGCGCGACGACACGCCGTTCTGGCGCGCCTACCAGCAGGTGACGCCGCCCGAGAGCCTGCGCGAGCGGATCGAGCTGTTCAAGGCCAGCGGCGTGCTGCGCGACGGCGTCGACGACATGTTCCGCGCGCCCAGCTGGCAGTCGGTGATGGAGGGCATGGGCATCCGGCCCAAGCGCTACCAGCAACTGGTCGACACCCTGCCGGCCGGGGTGGTGAAGGGGCTGCTCGACAAGTCGGCCCCGATGCTCAGCGAACTGGTGGACACCCTGCCCAGCCACGGCGACTTCCTGCGCCAGCACTGCCCCGCGCCGGTGCCCGAGGCGCTGCTGAAGCGGGCGGGGTAGGGACGGAAGACCCTCCCCCAGGGGGGGATTTTTACACCTCGGCCCACATCCGCAGGAGGTTGTGGTAGGTCCCGGTCAGCGACAGCACCGACGGGTCGGCCTGGCCGACCTGTCCGGCCAGCCGCTGGATCGAGACGTCCATGTCCAGCATCAGGGCCCGCTTGGCGTCGTCTCGCACCAGGCTCTGGATCCAGAAGAAGCTGGCGGTGCGGGTCCCGCGGGTGACCGGGGTCACGTGGTGCAGGCTCGAGGCGGGATAGAGGATCAGCGAGCCGGCCGGCAGTTTGACGAGGTGGCTGCCATAGGTGTCGTCGACGACCAACTCGCCGCCGTCGTAGTCGTCGGGATCGCTCAGGAACAGGGTGGCCGAGAGGTCGGTGCGGATCTGGGCGCCCGTGGCGGGATTCCGGCGGATCGAGTTGTCGACGTGGTCGCCGAAGCCCATGCCCTCGCCGTAGCGATTGAACAGCGGCGGCAGGATGGTGTGGGGCAGGGCGGCCGAGACGAACAGCGGATTGGCCTGCAGGGCCTGGACGATGATCGCCCCGACCTCGCGGGCCGCCGGCCCGTCCTGCGGCAGTTGCTGGTTGTTCTTGGCCATGGCCGCCTGGAAGCCCGAGGTGGCGTTGCCGTCGACCCAGGGGGCCGCGTCGATCACCGCCCGGCAGTGGGCGACTTCGTCGGGGCTCAGCACGTCGGGGATCTGCAGCATCATGGCGGGGCGGCTCGCATGGTCTTGTGCTCAGGCTTTAGGCCCTGAGGCCGCGCGCGGCAATGCGAACGCCTCGCAGAGGATTGCGTAAGGGCGAAGGGAGGGCCTGTTCCTCTTCTTCCGTAAAATCCCCGCGAAAGCGGGGACCCAGGCTTTTCTGAGCCCTCGGCGCTCGACGATAAAACACCTGGGTCCCCGCTTTCGCGGGGATTTTACGGGTGGAGGAGCAGGCGCGCGCCTAGAACAACCAACGCCTGGGATACTTGTCGCCCAAGGCCCGGGCCTCGCCGGTCTTCAGGCCGAGCTCGCGCATGCGATAGGCCAGGATCTGGCGCATGGCGTCGACCGGCTCGCGGCCGTCGACGGGGCTGGAGGCGATGGTTCCGGCCTGCTGGGCCAGATCGGTCGCCGCCCACTCGGCCAGGGCCCGGTCGGCCTTGCCGACGGCGAAGTAGTGCGGGACGGGCGTCCGCTCGCCGGGAACCTCGACCATCACGGCGATCACCCAGCCCTGGGGGATCATGTCGGCGTCGGGGCGTTGGCGGAACATGGGCCGGATGTAGCCGGGCAGGGGCCGTCGTTCAATTGCCGCCGTCGTGGGCGGGCTCGTCCTTGCAGATGCCGGTGATCACGCAGAACTCGGCGTCGAGCAGATTGCGAATGGCGGCGGCCGCGGCCTGGGCCTCATTCTGGGCCTGGTAGCGGAACATGCTCTGGGCGCGGACCAGCGACTGGCCTGCGGCGCCTTCGTAGAAGGCGAGCGCGGCCTCCAGGTCCTGTTGGGGCATTTCCCGGGCGAGGGTCAGTCCAGCGGCCTCCACCATGATCTGGCGGGCCTTCGGCCGTGCGCCCTGGACCATCTCGTAGACGGCGCGCCGCTGCTCCGCCGGTATCGGCTTGTCGCCTCCCAGCCCATTGCCGTAGGCGACCATCATGGCTTCGGCGTCGTCGCCGATGCCCAGGGCGATCGCCAGGCGGCGACCGAGCAGTTGGGCGGTCAATTCCGGCATGGCGCCGCCCGCGGTTCTGGGCGCGAGCGGCGGGGAGAAGTTGATCGGAACGGTCACCGCCGAGGGAACCGGCGTGCCGCAACGGAGCTCCGGCGTGAACTGCATCAAGGGACCGAGGCTCAGCGCGGCCTCGCCGAAGCCGGCTCCGGTGGGTGTTTCGGACACGACGAAGCAGTCGCGGGCCTTGCCCTGAACATCGACCGTGCAGTGGATGACGGCCTTGCCGCCCTGGCGAGCGGCCGCGGCCGGGCGGGGATAGGCCCAGACGATGTCGTCGGGCGACAGGGGGGTCTTCCAGTTGGCGCGGACGCGGGGAATGGACGGATCGCCGCCGGCCGGGCACTCGGGCTCCACCTCGGCGGCGGTCACGGCGGCCAAGGCCAGCGCTGCGATCAGAAAGCTCATTCACCCGTCCCCCGACTCCACGCCTCGTTGCTAGTGGAGCTTGACTGCTGGAGCAACCTGAGTGCGAGCATGTGGTCTGTGGCCTTGCGTCATAGGCAAAGAAAAAGGGCGGAGCCTCGCGGCTCCGCCCTTCTCTTTCAGTCTGGGTGACTGGGCTTCTAGATTAGAAGTCCATGTCGCCCATGCCGCCGGGCATGCCGCCCGGAGCAGCAGCGCCGCCGCCCTTCTTGGGGGCTTCGACGATGGCGGCTTCCGTGGTGATCAGCAGGCCGGCCACCGAAGCGGCGTTCTGCAGAGCGGTGCGGACGACCTTGGCCGGGTCGATGACGCCGTCGACGACCAGGTCGACATACTGTTCGCTCTGGGCGTTGAAGCCGAACGAGCTGCTGTCGTTTTCCAGGATCTTGCCGACCACGATCGAGCCTTCGACGCCGGCGTTTTCGGCGATCTGACGGATCGGGGCCTGCAGGGCGCGACGGACGATGGCGATACCGGCGGTCTGGTCGTCGTTTTCGCCGACCACGCCAGCCAGGGCCTTCGAAGCCTTCAGCAGGGCGGTGCCGCCACCCGGGACGATGCCTTCGTCGGCGGCCGCGCGGGTCGCGTTCAGGGCGTCGTCGACGCGGTCCTTCTTTTCCTTCACTTCGACTTCGGTCGAGCCGCCGACGCGGATGACCGCAACGCCGCCGGCCAGCTTGGCCAGACGCTCTTGCAGCTTTTCCTTGTCGTAGTCCGACGTGGTGTCTTCGATCTGGCGCTTGATCTGGGCGATGCGGGCTTCGATCGCTTCCTTCTCACCGACGCCGTCCACGATGGTGGTGTCGTCCTTGGTGATCTGGATCTTCTTGGCGCGGCCCAGCATGTCGAGCGAGACGTTCTCGAGCTTGATGCCGAGATCTTCGCTGACGACTTGAGCGCCGGTCAGGATGGCGATGTCTTCCAGCATGGCCTTGCGGCGGTCGCCGAAGCCCGGAGCCTTGACGGCGGCGACGCGCAGGCCGCCACGCAGCTTGTTGACGACCAGCGTGGCCAGGGCCTCGCCTTCGACGTCTTCAGCGATGATGACCAGCGGGCGGCCCGACTGGACGACGGCTTCCAGCACCGGCAGCAGCGGCTGCAGCGACGACAGCTTCTTTTCGAACAGCAGGATGAGCGGCTCTTCGAGCTGAACTTCCATCTTGTCGGCGTTGGTGATGAAGTACGGCGACAGGTAGCCGCGGTCGAACTGCATGCCTTCGACGACGTCGAGTTCGGTCTCGGCGGTCTTGGCTTCTTCGACGGTGATAACGCCTTCGTTGCCGACCTTGTCCATGGCCTTGGCGATCATCTCGCCGACTTCCTTGTCGCCGTTGGCCGAGATGGTGCCGACCTGAGCGATTTCGGCGTTGGTCGTGACCTTCTTCGACGAGGTCTTGATGTCCTCGACGGCGATCAGGACGGCCTTGTCGATGCCGCGCTTCAGGTCCATCGGGTTCATGCCGGCGGCGACCGACTTGAGGCCTTCCTGGACGATGGCTTGAGCCAGGACGGTGGCGGTGGTGGTGCCGTCGCCAGCCTTGTCGTTGGTCTTCGAGGCCACTTCGCGGATCATCTGGGCGCCGAGGTTCTCGAACTTGTCAGCCAGTTCGATTTCCTTGGCGACCGAGACGCCGTCCTTGGTGGTGCGCGGGGCGCCGAACGACTTTTCGATGACCACGTTGCGGCCCTTCGGACCGAGGGTCACCTTCACGGCGTTGGCGAGGATGTTGACGCCGCGCAGCATCTTGTCGCGCGCGTCGGAGGAGAAGTAGACGTCTTTGGCGGCCATTGCGGATGCCTTTCTAAATCTGGAAAATTTCTGGAGAGGTCAGCGGTCTGGAGGGGAAGCCGATTAGGCTTCGACCACGCCCAGCACGTCGCTTTCCTTCATGATCAGGAGGTCCTGACCGTCGACCTTCACTTCGGTGCCCGACCACTTGCCGAACAGGATGCGGTCGCCGGCCTTCAGGTCGAGAGCGACGATGTCGCCCTTGTCGTTGCGGGCGCCAGGGCCCACGGCGACGACTTCGCCTTCCTGGGGCTTTTCCTTGGCGGTGTCGGGGATGATGATCCCGCCCTTGGTCTTGGTTTCTTCTTCGACGCGCTTCACGAGGACGCGGTCGCCCAGGGGACGAAACTTCATGTGTCTTCTCCGTCGGAACGGTTTCTGTAAAAGGCTTTCGTAGGCCGAGGGAGCGTCGCTGTTAGCAGTCGCTCCCATCGAGTGCCAACGCCGGTCACGAGTTAGGCGCCGCCCCCTGGGGAGTCAAGGACGGCGGTCGCGAAGTTTTTGCGATCCCGGTTAATTGGCCCGGTTAATTGGCCCGGTGAATGGCGAGCGTTTCTGGGAGGAGTTCTCGATGTTCGACCACATGGGGTTCGACGTCGCCGATTTCGAGCGATCGGCGGCTTTTTACGACGCGGCCCTGGCGCCGCTTGGCGTCTCGCGCCTCTACGCCGTGCCCAAGGAATACACCGGCGGAATCGATGTCGTGGGCTACGGCGCCCAGCGGCCGCAGTTCTGGATCTCGGGCGGCGGCAAGACCAGCGGCAAGCTGCACGTCTGCTTCTCCGCCAGGAGCCGGGCCGAGGTCGACGCGTTCTACGAGGCCGCGATGAAGGCCGGCGGCCGCGACAACGGCCCGCCCGGACTTCGCCCTCATTACCACGAACACTACTATGGGGCCTTCGTGCTGGATCCGGACGGGTTCAATGTCGAGGCCGTCTGTCACGCGGCTGCCTAGGAGCCCTGAATGTCGAGCTACGCCCTGTCGCTGATCCTGGCCGTGATCGCCTGCGTCATCGGCGGCGTGCTGGGCGGGCTGGTCTTGGCCCGGCCGGACTCGATGCTGGGCTTAGCGGGGCTGAAGAGTGAGCAGGAGGGCGGGCGCAACACCGCCCTGACCGAAGGGCGCGCGTTCGGCGGCCTGCTGATCGCCTCGCACGGGGCGGCGGCCCTGTTCCTGGGCTGGCAGTCCAGCGCCGGCGCGGCCATGGCCCTGGTGCTGGCCGTCGCCTGGTTCGGCGCAGCCTTCGGGCGGCTGGTCTCGATGCTGCTGCAGAAGGCCGGCGGACGCTTCAACTACGGCAGCGTGGTGCTGGACATCCTGATGGGGATCACCCTGGCCCTGCCGTTCTTCAACGAGGGCAGCCTGCCGCTGCACCGCGTGGGCGGCAGCATGCTGGTCTGAAGCTTCGCCGCAAAAGCGCCGCCGTTCCACTAGAGATTGCGCGCCGGGATTTGGCGACGGAGGGCGGGATGGCGACGTGGACGAGGCGCGGGGCGATGGCCGGCGCGGCGGCCCTGACGGGCCTTGGGACTGGCGCGAGCGGCGCCGGGGCGCAGACGAGGGTTCCGGTTCTGGGCGAGCCGGCCAAGGCGTTCGACACGCCGGCCCTGCGCAACAACCGCATGGCCAGGGCGTTTCGCGAGCCGCCGGCGGGGCTGGCGGTCCCGGCGGTCAACGTCGAGCGCCGCGACGGCGTCGCGCCGCTGAAGCTGCAGCCGGGCCTGACCCTGGTGTCGCTGTGGGCGCCTTGGTGCGCGCCGTGCCTGCACGAGCTTGGCGACCTGGCGATGCTGCAGGAGAAGTTCGGCGGCAAGACCTTCCGGATCCTGCCAATCCTGACCGCCCCGCGCGAGCCGATCACGGCGGCCGAGGCGGGCTTCCTGCTCAAGAAGCACAAGGCCGGCGTGTTCGCGCCGGTGATCGACCGCGGGGCCGACTCCAAGGGCCTGTTTCAAGCGCTGAGCATACGTGAGACGCCGAACGGTCCGGCGCGCCCGGGCCTGCCGTGCAACCTGCTGGTGGCCGCTGACGGCCGGGTTCTGGCCCGCCAGTTCGGCGCGCCGATGAACGGCATGGTTCAGGGCACGGGCGAGGGCGGCAAGGTCACGGCCGCCGATGTCGCCAAGATCGGCACCCTGTGGGCGGCGCCCGACGGCGAGGCGCTGATGAAGGCCCTGTCGCGGGGCGAGATCGCCGGCGGCTCAGCCGCGCGGCCGCGCGCCCTCGTGAGCTAGCAGCCAGGCCTTGCGTTCGACGCCCCCGCCGTAGCCGGTGAGGGCGCCGTTCGCGCCGACCAGGCGGTGGCACGGCACGACGATGCTGAGCGGATTGGCGCCGTTGGCGGCCCCGACGGCGCGCACCGCTTCAGGCTTGCCGATGCGCGCGGCCAGGGCGGCATAGGTCATGGTGGTTCCGGGCGCGACGTCGCCCAGGGCGCGCCACACCGCCTGCTGGAAAGCCGTGCCGCCGGTGGCCCAGGGAATGTTCGCCAGGGCGGCCAGGTCCCCCGCGAAATAGGCGGCCAGCGCGGATCGGGTCGCCGTCGGCGTTGCGCCCGGCTCCAGAACCGTCTCGCCGTAGTGCAGCCGCAGCAGGCGCAGCATCCGCGCCTCGTAATCGTGGAAATCCACCGCCCGCAGGCGACCGTCGGCGTCGCAGGCCAGCAGCAGTTCGCCGATCGGGCTGGGCGCGCGGTCCAGGTGCAGGCGAGTGGGCGCGAGAGTCGACATGGCGACACTATGCGCCGCGCGTCTTTCGTCGTCCGCCCGTTTCTTGCGGACGTCACGATTATTGTCGAGATCGCCTGATGGTTATGGTTTGCGTGTGTTCCAAAGAATTTGCTTGTCGACATTTTTTCGAATGGATTTGTCGTGTCTCAGACTTAAGTGAACTTCACCGTTGTGGGTGCGACATTTTGCGCACGAAAACTGATCGAATACACGAAAGTTAATGGCCGATTCGCCATGGCGATTATGATCTCGGCAACCGCGTTCGCCGCCCAATACGCCCGTAGTCGGGAGGCTTTCGGGCATGGCGTGGAACAAGCATTGGATGGTGGCGGGCGCGGCGGTAGCCGTCCTGGCCATGGGCGGACTGGCGAGCGCTCGCCAGGAGCGTGAGGCGCCGGGCGTCGGCCTGGCGCAGGAGGTCGTGGCCGCAGCCAGCGCCTTCGAAACCTATACGCGGGGAGCGGGCTCGATTTCGCCGGCGGTGTTCACCAACGGCGACGGCGTGGCCAGGGCCCTGGTCGCCGGTTCGGCCTACAAGGCCGATCAGCTGGAGACCGGCATGATCGCCTACGGCGCCATCGCGGCGCTGCAGGAGCCGGCCTTCCTCGACGGCGTGCGCGAAGCGGCCCGCCAGACCTCGCGCGATGCGCTGGTCGAGCTCCTGCTGGCCTCGCCCGAGAGCGTGATCGAGATCGAGGGCGTGGGTCTTGCCGCCGCCCGGGCGCAGATGGCCCTGCAGGGCCGTGGCGCGCCCCTGGCGGTGGCCGGCAGGGCGGTCAAGCAGTCGGCCTACGACATCCAGCGCGAGACCTGGTCGAAGGGCGCGGTGGCAGACACCGCCGGGCGCCTGGCGCGGGTCAAGCAGCTGTCGGCGACCGCGTTCGCGCCTGGGCAGGAAGACGCCGGACGCCTGATCCGGGCCGCCACCGGCGCGGGCGGCGGCTTCGCCGAAGGCGGCCGCGTGTTCACCCCGGTGACGGTGCGGTCGGCGGCCCTGGCGGCCCTGGCCGTGCTCGACGCGGCGGGCGACGCCGACACGGCCCGCCTGGCGCCGGTGCTGAGCGAGAAGAAGGCCAGCTTCTGCATGAAGATCGCCAAGCTGAACCTCTACCAGTGTCTGGCCGTCGCCGGTCCGCACTACGAGGACGTCTTCTGCCTGGGCCAGCACGCGATGATCGACACCGCCCAGTGCGTCAACGACGCGGCCGGCGCCAGCCTGGCCTCGCCGGCGGTCGCGCCGCCTTCGCCGCCGCCAAGGCCGGCGGGCTTCGTGATCCCGGTGGCCAGCGTGGCCCCGTCGGCGATTGCTCAGGCTCCACGTTGAGGCGGACTTGATCGGGGCCCGCTGCCGTCGTTAACCTTCTCCCCGGCGGTGGCCGCCAGTTGCCGTCGGGGGGCGGGGGATGAAGGCGCGCAAGTACGAGCTGTTCGCGAGGGCCAGGCGGCCGCGTCCGATGCGGGCGCGCGAAATCCTGGCCTGGCCGGCCGAGGCCCAGTTCGTGTTCGACGCCGGAACGCCGCCGCCCGCGCCGCCGCGCGTCGACGAGGGCGACCTGCTGGACGCCTATTCCAACGCCGTGGTCCGCGCCGTCGAGACGGTGGGGCCCAGCGTCCTGCGCATCCACCCGATGCTGGACGACGCCAATGTCCAGGGAGTCGGCTCGGGCTTCGTGGTGGCCGAGGGCGGGGTCGTCCTGACCAACAGCCACGTGGTGCAGGGCGCGCGCCGCTTCGTGGCGGTCACCGCCGAGGGCCGCAGCCTGACGGCCCGCTGCATCGGCGATGACCCCGACACCGATCTCGCCCTGCTGAAGATCGACCAGGCCGTCGACCTGCCCGTGGTGCGGCTGGGGAACTCCAAGGCGCTTCGGCGCGGCCAGCTGGTCATCGCCATCGGCGCGCCGCTGGGGTTCGAGGCCACCGTGACCACGGGCGTCGTCTCGGCGCTCGGTCGTTCCTTGCGCGGCGAGCGCGGCCGGCTGATCGAGGACCTGATCCAGACCGACGCGGCCCTCAATCCCGGCAACAGCGGCGGCCCGCTGGTGGCCTCGAACGGCGAGGTGGTGGGTGTGGCCACCGCCGTCATCGCCGGCTATCCGGGCCTGTGCTTCGCCGTGGCGGCCAACACCGCCCGCTTCGTGATCAGCGAGCTTCTGGCCCACGGCCAGGTGCGGCGGGCCTCGATCGGCGTCGTCGCCCAGCAGGCACCGCTGCCGCCTTTGCTGGCCCGCGCGACCGGCGTCGCCCAGGGCTATGCGGTGTTCGTCGCCCAGGCCGATCCGGGCGGTCCGGCCGCCAAGGCGGGGGTGCGGGCGGGCGACCTGCTGGTCAGGGCCGGCGAGCGGCCGCTGACCGGCCTCGACGACCTGCTGCGGGCGCTCGACCACGCCTGCATCGACGTGGCCACGCCCTTCACCCTGATCCGCGAGGGACGGCTGATGACCGCGACCATCACGCCGCGCCTGAGGCGCAGGGGCGGGTAGGAGGTGGCGGCTAGCTGGCGCTGTCGGGCGTGGTCACCTTGAAGCCGCGCTCGCGCAGCTTCTGAAGCACCCCGTCCTCGGCCACCAGGCCGCGCAGCGAGAACACCGCCACCGCCTTGCCGGGGGTCTTCATCGCCTGCGACACCGCTTCGACCTGAGCGGCCGACATGCGGCGAAACTCCTCGGACATGCCGGGCAGGGCCATGACGCAGCGCTGGCCCTGGCGCGGGGCGTGGACGGCGGCGCGGACCTCACCGTTGGCCCAGGCGCGGGCGGCCCGGCGCACCGGCTCGGGGCCGGCTTCGACCTCGTCGATCACGCCCTCCAGGCAGATCAGGCCGGCCTCTTCCGAATGCTGCTTCACCAGCGTCTTGATCATCGGCATGGCCTTGTAGACGGCGGCCGGCTTCGCCTTGACCTTGTGCTTGCGGGCCAGCTTCTCGATCGCCTTTTCGGGCTCGGCGCTGGTCAGGCCGCTGCTCTTGACCGCGTAGCCCGCCAGCATCAGGCCCGTGCCCAGCGGCTTCCAGTCCTTCCAGTCGTCGTCCTTGCGGCCGGTCGCCGCCCAGGCCTTGGCCAGGCGCGGAGCGAGGTCCGGCGCGACCTGATCGAGGGGGCGGTCTGCCTTCAGCTTGCTGCGCATCGACAGCAGGGCGGGCAGGTCGGTCAGGCCCGCTCGGGCCTGGGGCGGCGTGATCAGCGCGAAGGCCCCATCCAGTCGCCGGTCGAGCACCGAGGTGTCCCAGGCCATGCCCTTGGGCACGGCGCCGGGAACGCCCAGGATGTAGACCGTGGTGTCGCCGTCGCTGACCTTCCACCAGGCCGGGCCGGGCAGCTTGGCGTTGACCACCAGTTCCTCGACCACATTGGCCTCGGGGTCGTCGATCACCAGGCTGTCCGGCGGCGCCTGGGCGTGGGTGGAAGAGGCGGTGGCCAAGGCCGTGAGCGCGGCTATGGCCGCCAGGCGCCTACGCATGATGTTTCCCCCTGATCGGCGCCGGATCATTCGTCCGGCGTCGTGACTTTGAACCCCTTGGCCCGCAATTGGTCGAGGACGCCGTCCCGCGCCAGCAGCGAACGCAGTTCGATGACGGCGACCGCCTTTCCGGGCTTTTTCAGGGCGGCCTCGATGGCCTTGACCGCATCGTCGCGGCCCTCGCGCAGTTCGCGGGCGATGGAAGGCGTGGAGTCCAGGCAGCGCTGGAAGCCGCGATCGGCCGCGACCACGTCTCGCACCTGGCCCTCGGCCCAGCGTCGGGCGGTGGTTTGGATGCTGCCTTCGCCGTTTTCGGCCTGGCGCAGGCCCGCGTCGAGGCACAGCGTCTGCAACGGCTGAGGCGCGGTCGCCAAGGCCTTGATGGCGTCGACCAGGCTGTAGCCCGGAAGGTTCTGGATACGGGGACGCTTGGCCAGGTCCCGGCTCCTGGCGATGTCGCGGATGCGGTCGGTGACGCCGCCCACGCTGATCGAGACCTTGCCGTCCTCGGCGTTGGCGACCAGGAAGCCGGCGAAGGCGGGCTTGGTGTCGTCCAACGCTTCGGGCTTATGCTTCATGGCCTGCAATCGCGCCTCGAGGTGGGCGCGCAGCTCTGGTGAGAGAGTCTGGCGCATCGGCTTGTCGGACACGAACAGTTTGCGGCCGCCCGTGGCCAGGGCGATCACGCGTATGATGCTGACGTCGGCCTCCTGTCCCATGATCAGCACGTTGGCCCCGTCCAGGCGACGACGCAGCACCGACTCGTCGGCCCTGGTCTTGGTGGGAACCATGGCCGGCACGCCCAGGACGTAGACGGTGGTGTCGCCGTCGCTGACCTTCCACCAGGCGGGGCCCGGCAGGCGGGCGTTGACCACCAGTTCCTCGACCAGGTTCTCGTTGGGGTCGATCCGCTGCAACTCGATCGGCCCGGAGGCGTCGACCGCCTGCTGGGCCATGGCGGGACCGACGGCGGTCGCCAGCAGGAAAGAGGCGAGTGCGAGGGTAGGGGCGACGCGGCGGATCACTATCTCTCGTCCTCGGCGGGTCTGGAATCGTTCTAGGATGACGGGTCGCCGCAAGCTGAACCGTTCTCAACCGGGGCGGTCAAATTAAGTCGCCGCAATGCAGGGCTCGCCCGCGCTGCCCGGCTGCGCTGAAAGTCCGATTTCGATGCCGATCCGCCGCCTGCCGCCCGAGACCGTCAACCGCATCGCCGCAGGCGAGGTGGTCGAGCGGCCCGCGAGCGCCATCAAGGAACTGGTCGACAACGCCATCGACGCCGGCGCCACCCGCATCGAGGTCGAGGCCCATGGCGGCGGCCTGACCCGCATCATGGTCGCCGACGACGGCTGCGGCATGAGCGCCGAGGAACTGCCGGTGGCCATCGAGCGCCACGCCACCTCCAAGCTGGCCCCCGACGACGAGGGCCTGTGGGACCTCTTGCGCATCCACACCATGGGCTTCCGGGGCGAGGCCCTGCCGTCGATCGGCTCGGTGGCGCGCCTTCAGATCAGCTCGCGAGCCAAGGGCCAGCGCGAGGCCTGGTCGATCCTGGTCGAAGGCGGCCGCGTCGACGACGTCGCCCCCGCCGCCTTCGCAGGCGACAACGGCACGCGCATCGAGGTGCGTGACCTGTTCTACGCCACGCCCGCCCGCCTGAAGTTCATGAAGTCCGAGCGCGCCGAGGCCCAGGCGATCACCGAGGAACTGAAGCGCCAGGCCATGGCCCACGAGTCGGTGGGCTTCTCGCTCGACATCGACGGCCGCCGCATCCTGCGCCTGCCGCCCGAGCATCCGGGGCCGCAGGGACGCCTGGCGCGCCTGGCCGCGGTGCTGGGGCGCGACTTCCAGGACAATGCGCTCGAGATCGACCAGGTCCGCGACGGCGTGCGGCTGTCGGGCTTCGCGGGGCTGCCGACCTACAACCGCGGCAACGCCGCCCACCAGTACCTGTTCGTCAACGACCGTCCCGTGCGCGACCGCCTGCTGCAAGGCGCGCTGCGGGCGGCCTATGCCGATTTCCTGGCGCGCGACCGCCACCCCAGCGCGGCGCTCTATGTCACGCTCGACCCGACCGAAGTCGACATCAACGTGCACCCCGCCAAAGCCGAAGTGCGCTTCCGCGATCCGTCGCTGGTGCGCGGCCTGATTGTCGGCGCCCTGCGCCACGCCCTGGCCGGGGCCGGCCACCGCGCCTCGACAACCACGGCGGCCCAGGCGCTGGACAGCATCCGCCCGCAGAGCGTGTTTCCCGGCTATCAGCCGGGACCCAGTCCGGCCGGCTTCTCGGCCTGGCGCGAGGGCGGCTGGACGCCGCCGACCCAGCGGCCGATGAACCTGCCTGGCCTGTCGGATGTCTCGGCCCGCCACGAGGCGCGGCCGGAGGAAGCCTACCAGACGCTCGGCGGGGGTTTGGGCGGCGTCGCCGACGCCGTGCGCGAGGCGGCCTATGGCGACTACGACGCGCCGCCGTCGATTACCTATCCGGGTCAGGATCAGGCGCCGGCCCAGCCCTTCGATCCGATCGACTTCCCGCTGGGCGCGGCCCGGGCCCAGGTGCACGAGACCTACATCGTCTCGCAGACCCGCGACGGTGTCGTGATCGTCGACCAGCACGCCGCCCACGAGCGCCTCGTCTACGAGCGCATGAAGCACGAGATGGAGGCCGGGGGCGTCGCCCGCCAGGCCCTGCTGCTGCCCGAGGTGGTCGAACTGGATCCGGCCGAGGCCGAGCGGGTGGTGGCCCGCGCCGAGGAGCTGTCGGCCCTGGGTCTCGTCCTGGAAAGCTTCGGTCCCGGCGCGGTGCTGGTGCGCGAGACGCCGGCGCTGCTGGGCAAGGCCGATGCGGCGGGCCTGGTGCGCGACATCGCCGACGACCTGGCCGAGAACGGCCAGGCCCTGGCCCTGAAGGAGCGACTGGAAGAGGTCTGTTCGACCATGGCCTGCCACGGCAGCGTCCGCGCCGGCCGGCGCCTGGCCGCCGCCGAGATGAACGCCCTGCTGCGCGAGATGGAGGCCACGCCCCACTCGGGCCAGTGCAACCACGGCCGCCCCACCTATGTGGAGCTGAAGCTTTCCGACATCGAGAAGCTGTTCGGGCGGCGCTGACAGATCCTCCCCCTGAAGGGGGAGGTGGCCCGAAGGGCCGGAGGGGGAAGTCCCCTCAGAGGTCGATGAAGTCGCAGGCGGGAGCCGTCACGTCCCCCTCCGTCGGCTTCGCCGCCACCTCCCCCTTCAGGGGGAGGATCTGTGGGTCAGGCCGCGGCCTCGGCCGTCCAGCCGTAGAGCGGCAGCTGGCCCTTGGCGTAGGGCGCGACGCTGACCGGCGTTTCCAGCAGGTCGGTCACCATCGGGCCGCTGATGAACGGCGCGCCCTGGTCGAGGGCGGCGAGCAGTTCGCGCGGGCTGCGCAGGTCGCTGACGCCCTGCCAGACCTGGCGGCGGCGATAGGCCGGGGCGTCCTTCAGGAAGCGGCTGATGGCGGCGATGCGGCTGGCCTCGACCTCGCCCTCGGGGGTGAAGGTGACGCTGGCGGCCAGGCCCGGGGCCAGGTCGTCGACCTTGAAGGCCGGGTCGCTGATGCGCAGGTCCACGCGGCTGAAATAGGGATCCAGGAACGCCTTCATCTGGCCCAGAGCCACGAAGGAGGGGGCGCGCGGCACGCCGTAGACGCCCGCGGCCAGCCGGCCGCGCAGGTCGCGGGGCAGGGTGCGCAGGCAGGCCTCGAGTTCGGCGCGCAGCGAGGGCTTCAGCGCCGAGGAGAAGCCGATCGGCAGGTAGGTGACCCCCGAATTGGGGCCGATGGCGGCGATGGCGGCCTTGAGGATCGCCAGGTCGTGCTGCTGGCGCTGGCCGTCGACATAGATCTCGTAAGGACGCCCCGCGAGCCCGGCTTCGCGCCAGACCCCGACATTGCCGACGAACAGTTCGCGGCCGACGTGATAGACGCCGCGCCAGGCCACGCGGGCCGGCGGCGGGCGCGGGCACAGCCGCGCCAGGGCCTCCATGGTCGGCACGCCGGCGATCGGCCCGCCGAAGGGCATGACCGAGCGCACGTCGCGCGGAGTGATGCGGCAGACCCGCCCGGCCAACGAGGCGTCCTCCTCGCCTGCCAGCAGCAGCGACAGCTGGCGGGGCGGTAGGCCGGCGAAGCGCATGACCTCGTGCTGGTCGCCCTCGAACATCAGCATGACGATCTCGCCGTCGTCGTCGTCTCCGAACAGCTTGTGTTGCAACGCCCGGGCCAGGGCCTGCAGTTCGCGGGCGTCCAGGCGCGTAGCGCGCGGATCGGCCAGCACGAACGAGAACGGCGCGACCAGGCCGTGGCGGCGCGGGGCCAGCCACGCACGCTTCAGATAGTCGCCGGCGACCTTGGCGATCAGGGCTGCGTTACGCTCGGTCTCGACGGGGTCTTCGCCGACGAAGACCTTCAGGCAGGCGATGGCGGTCATGCCGCCTAGGTTGCGCGATGGTGGTTATCACGCGTTATAGGTCGGCTGCGACCCAGCGTCGCGAACGCTGGTTTCTGAGGGCGTGGCAGCCGAAAGTGTCGGCGGCTTCGGCGTTCGCCACGCGTCAGAATGAAGCCGCTAGGCCGCCTGGAGCGGCAGGGCGTCGGCCGGATTGGCGCCCAGGGCCGGCGGCTTGTCGAGCAGGGCGCTGACGGCCAGGCCGGTGACGTAGGCGAGCCCCGCGGCGCGGCAGGCGTCCAGTTCCTTGGCGTTGCGCACGCCCAGCACGCCCTGGTGCACGCCCTTGGCGCGATAGACCGACTGGCGCGAGGCGAAGAGGGCGATGGCCTTGATCCGCTCGGCGTCGGGCTCGTCGCGCAGCTCCAGGGTGATGCTGGAGGCGATGTCGCCCGGCAGGGTGTTCACCGGGAAGTTCGGGTCGGAGATGCAGAGGTCGATATAGGCGAACGAGCCCTGCAGAAAGGCGCGGATCTGCTGCAGCAGGCCCATCGAGGGCTCGCGCGGGGTGTCGTAGATGGTGGCGCCCAGGCGCGGCTGCAGGTCCAGAGGATAGCGCGACAGGCGGCGCTTGTAGGCCTCCTGCGAGGCCGGGGTCGTCAGGTTCCAGAAGCTGAGCGGCAGGAAGAGGGCGCCTTCGCCGGTCTTCACCGTCGGGAAGCCGAACTGAGCGTCGTTGAGGCCGGTCAGGTCGCGGGCCAGGAGCTCGCCGTCCTCTTCCGGTCGCGGGGCGGACAGGTCGGCCCTGTGGCCCAGGACCGCGCCGACGACGCTCTCGGTGGGCAGGTGGTAGATCGCGCGCCAGCCGGTGGTCAGCGGCGCGGCCGACTTGGGCGGCGGGACGGCGGCGACCGGACGGGCCGGTGCGGCGGGCTTGGTCGCCGCCGGCCTGGCCTTGGGCGGCGTCTCGATCGGCGCGGTGGTCGCGGCCGGCCTGGCCTGCGGCGCGGGCGCGGCTTCCGGCGGAGCGCTGGGGACGGCGCGAATCTCTTCGGCGGTGATCACCTGCACGTGGCCCGGAGCGCCGGAATAGCCGCGACCGGCCATCAGCCCGGCCAGTTCGCCCTGCGACAGGCTGGCGAATTGCAGCACGGCGTTCTCGTCGCCCTCGAAGGTCATCAGGCAGACCTGGCCGCTCTTGCGACCGGGGAACAGCGAGGTTTCCAGCTCGACGGCCAGGGCCTGCATCTCTTCCGGATCGAGACGCTCGGCCTTGGTGTCGGCCAGCACGAAGGCCAGGGGCGCGACCACGCCGTAGCGGCGCGGGTGCTTCCAGCGATGCTTGAGATAGAGGTCGGCGGCCGCCTCGACATGGGCGGGGGGAACGCTGGCGCCCGCCGTCTCCGCGGCGGTGAGCAGGATACGCAGGCAGGCAATGGCCGTCATGGCCGGTAATTTGACCGCCAATGCTTGGCGAAATCCTTACGAGAGAAGGATAACGGCGGTTTTTTATGTATTGCTCAGGTATAGGTGCGGCAGGGTGTCGCAATCGCTTTCGCCTATGGCGCTTGCGACACCGCGGTTTTCCCGGTCGCCGCGAGCTTTAGACGAAGTCTTCGCTGAGGCGGAACTCCAGGCGCTGCTTGACGCCCGGCCAGTCGAAATCGGTGATCGAGAACACGGCCGTGTCGCGGACGTGGCCGGTCCAGGTGATCTTGTGGCTGCGCAGCACGCCTTCCTTGCTGGCGCCTAGCTTCTCGACGGCGGCCTGGCTGCGGGCGTTGCGCACGTCGATCATGAACTCGACCCGGATGACGCCGGCGTCGAAGGCGTGGCCCAGCAGGAGGCGCTTGGATTCGGGGTTCACCGGGCCCGAGCGGGCGTCGGGATGCAGGAAGGTCGAGCCGATCTCCAGGCCCTTGTGCAGGCGGCGGATGTTCAGATAGCTCGAGGTGCCGACGATCTTGCCGTCCGACTTGCGGCGGATCGCGAAGCCGACGCGCTCGCCCCGGTCGCTTTCGCCCAGCAGCGCGCCCCACCAGTCCTCGAAGCCCTCGCCGCAACCGTTGACCGACATGATCTCCCAGCTGTCGGGATCGCAGTCGATGGCGCCGCGCAGCTCGTCGCGCAGGTCGGGGGTGATCGGTTCCAGCCGGACGTAGCGGCCTTCGAGGGGCTTGATGGTCAGGTTCATGACCGGTGTTTTCCGCTAGGAGCGGGCGGCTGGCAAGCCGTCTGGCGACCATGTGGGCGCAAGACGACGCGAACGTTCAAACCGGCCGCAACGCCCGCTTGCCGCGCCCGTCAACTCGGTGCTACACATGCTTCAAACAAGTGTTTGAACCAGGGATCGGGAACGCCATGGACTTCGACATCTCTCCTCGCCAGCGGGAATTCCTCGACCGGGTGAACGGCTTCATCGACGCGCACGTGCGTCCGGCCGTTCCCGTCTACGAAGCCGAGATGGACGTTCCCGCCGACCAGCGTTGGAAGGTCGTCCAGGTGCTGGAGGAGCTGAAGCAGAAGGCCAGGGCCGAAGGGCTGTGGAACTTCTTCATGCCGCCCCACAGCGGCCAGACCCATGTCGACGACACGTTCCAGTTCGAGGGCGTGCAGCTGACCAACCTCGAATACAGCCTGATCGCCGAACAGCTGGGCAAGATCGGCTTCGCGTCGGAGGTCTTCAACTGCTCGGCGCCCGACACCGGCAACATGGAAGTGCTGATGCGCTACGGCACGCTGGCGCAGAAGGAACGCTGGCTGCGGCCGCTGATGAACGGCCAGATCCGCTCGGCCTTCCTGATGACCGAGCCGGCGGTGGCCAGCTCCGACGCCACCAACATCGAGACCCGCATCGAGCGTGACGGCGACGACTACGTCATCAACGGCCGCAAGTGGTGGTCGTCGGGCGTGGGCGATCCGCGCTGCAAGGTCGCCATCGTCATGGGCAAGACCGACCCGACCGCTTCCACCCACCAGCAGCAGAGCCAGATCCTGGTGCCGATGGATGCGCCGGGAATCGAGGTGGTGCGCATGCTGCCGGTGTTCGGCTTCGACGACGCTCCGCACGGCCACGCCGAGGTGATCCTGAAAGACGTCCGCGTGCCGGTCGAGGACGGGTTGATCCTGGGCGAGGGCCGCGGCTTCGAGATCGCCCAGGGGCGCCTTGGTCCCGGCCGCATCCACCACTGCATGCGCACCATCGGCGCCGCGGAAGTGGCGCTGGAGAAGATGGTCAAGCGCCTGATGACCCGTAAGGCCTTCGGAAAATACATCTCCGAGCACTCGGTGTGGGAGCAGCGCATCGCCGAGGCCCGCATCGACATCGAGATGTGCCGTCTGCTGTGCCTCAAGGCCGCCGACATGATGGACAAGGCCGGCAACAAGGCCGCCCGTCTCGAGATCGCGATGATCAAGGTCGCCGCCCCGCGCATCGCCCTGAAGGTGATCGACGACGCCATCCAGGCCCACGGCGGCGGCGGCGTCACCACCGACTACGGCCTGGCCAAGCTCTATGCCGGCATCCGCACCCTGCGCCTGGCCGACGGCCCCGACGAGGTGCACTGCCGCACCATCGCCCGGATGGAGTACGCCAAGTACGGCGATCTGGCCTTCAAGCAGAAGGCGGAGCGCGAGGCCGCCCTGCACGTGCCGGGGATCAGGTAGCGTCGGGGGAAGGCCCCCTCAGTCGCTCCGCGACAGCTCCCCCAGAGGGGGAGCATCTGTTCCGCCAAATCCTCCCCCTCTGGGGGAGGTGGCCCAGAGGGCCGGAGGGGGAGGTCGCCGTGAGGCGGCCTTCTCTGTTTTAAAACTGCGGAGCCACGATCGCTCGCGCCTGGGTCTCGTCGCAGCGGATCTGGTCGATCATCAGCTCGATGCTGTCGAATTTGAGCTCGGGACGCAGGAAGGCGATCAGCTGGGTTTCGATGACCTGGCCGTAGAGGTCCTCGTCGAAGTCGAACAGCCAGGTCTCCAGCCGGGTCTCGACCTCGCCCGTGGTCGGGTTGTTGCCGAGGTTGGCGACGCCCGGGATCACCCGGCCGTCGGGCAGGCGGGTGCGGGTGGCGTAGACGCCGAGTTTGGGCACCACGTAGTCGACGATCTCGACATTGGCGGTGGGAAAGCCCAGTTGGCGGCCCAGCTGCTGGCCGCGGCGCACCACGCCCTCAATGGCGAAGGGGCGGCCCAGGATCCGGGCGGCTTCCTCCGGGTGGCCGGCGCGCAGCGCCTCGCGCACGCCGGTGGACGAGAACTTCTCACCGTCGCGATTGGCCACGGGCTCGGCGACCGAGACCGAGAAGCCCAACTCCTCGCCATAGGCCTTCATCGCCTGCGGGCTGCCGGTGCGGCCCTTGCCGAACGAGATGTCGAAGCCGACGGCCACGTGGCGGATCCCCAGGCCCTGGTGCAGGACGCGCTCGGCAAAGGCGCGGTCGTCCAGCGTGGCCATTTCGAAGTCGAACGGCAGCAGGTAGAGGAAGTCGACGCCCAGATCGCTCAGCAGGCGGGCCTGCTGCTCGATGGTCATCAGCCGAAAGGCCGGCTCGGTGGGGCGGAACAGACGCCGGGGATGCGGGTCGAAGGTGACCACGCCCAGCGGGACCTTCAGCTCGCGCGCCGCCTTGGCGGCCTCGGCGATCACCTGCTGGTGGCCGCGATGGACGCCGTCGAAATTGCCCAGGGCGACAGCCGCGCCCTTCTCTTCGGGCGGCACGTCCTTCCAGCCGTGGACGATCTTCAGGCGCACGCGCTGATCCATGCTCAGGCGCCCTTCTTCGGAACCAGGACCACGGCCTCGCCGTCGACCACGGCCTTCTTGCCGACGATGCAGGTGGTCGACAGGGTCACGCGGCCCTTGGCCTCGTCGATGGCGGTGACGGTGACCTTGACCACCACCGTGTCGCCGATGCGCACCGGCCGCTTGAAGTTCAGCGACTGCGAAAGATAGACCGCGCCTGGGCCGGGCAGGGTGGTGCCCAGCGCCGCCGAGATGTAGCCGGCCGACAGCATGCCGTGGGCGATGCGCTCGCCGAAGCTGGTCGTGGCGGCGTAGTCGGCGTCGAGGTGGACGGGGTTGGTGTCGCCCGTGACGTCGGCGAAGGCCTGGATGTCGGCTTCGCCGACCGTGCGGCTGAACTCGGCGGCCTGGCCGACGCTCAAGTCCTCGAGAAAGAGACCCTGCATGATCCCCGATCCTGCGTTCTTATGATTGTCGTTGGGGTTTTGTAGCGCGCCGGGCGGTCTTCACCAGACCAGATCGGCGATGGCGTGGGTCGCGCCGACGCTTTCGGCGGCCAGCAGCTTGGCCACCGCCTCGGGCGCCAGCAGGCCGTCGGGGCCCAGGGCCTTGTCGCCATGGATGCCCTTGGCGACGAACAGGCAGGCCAGCTTCTGGTTCTCGGCGCCCAGGACGTCGGTGATGATCCCGTCGCCGATGCACAGCACGCGCGAGCGATCCACCGGACCGCCCTTCAGGCGCTCGGCTTCGGCGAGGGCGAGGTCGTAGATCGCCGCGAACGGTTTGCCGGCCATCACCACCTTGCCGCCCAGCTCTTCATAGAGGTCGGCCAGGGCGCCGGCGCAGAAGATCAGCTTGTCGCCGCGCTGCACCACGCGGTCGGGATTGGCGCAGATGAACAGCAGGCCGCGATCGGCGGCCACCTTCAGGCGGTCGCGATAATCCTCGGGGGTTTCGGTCTCGTCGTCATAGAGGCCCGAGCACAGGATGAAGTCGGCGTCCTCGCAGCCGGCGAGCGTCAGGTCGAGGCCGGCCCACAGCGGCGCGTCGCGCTCGGGGCCGATCTTCCAGACCTTCTCGCCCGCACGAGGCGTCAGCAGCGAGCGGGTGGCGTCGCCGCTGGTGACGAAGGCGCTCCAGGCCTCGCGCTGGACCTTCAGGCCGTCCAGCTGGGACAGCACGTCCTGCGAGGGGCGGGGGGCGTTGGAGATCAGCACCACCGGCCCGTGGTCCTTGTTGAACCGCTCCAGCGCCTCGCAGGCCTCGGGGAAGTTGCGAACCCCGTTGTGGATGACGCCCCAGACGTCGCAAAGCACCACGTCATAGCGGTCGGTGAGGGCGGAGAGGCCAGCGGGAAAGTCGATCATGGATTGGGCGGGTACCGGTCATAGGCGGGAGCGTCAATGGCGTCGCGCCGGCCATCCCGCAGGACCGCGCGCCCGCTCATATGGTGTGCGGGCGCGATCCAGCAACGGGTTCGCACCTCACGTCGCGTCGTGGAAGATGACGCCCAGCGTCCGCCGGGTTCCGCTGCGCACCTCGCTGACGCCATGGCGCAGGATGCGGCGATGGACGCCGCGCGATCCTTCGGCCGGCCGTTCGCGCACGGCGAAGATCACGCCCTCGCCCTGGGCCAGGGGCACGACCTGGGCGGCCGACTGCTGGCGGGGGCGCTGTTCGACGATGACGAACTCGCCGCCTTCGAAGTCGCGCCCCGGCTGGTCGAGCAGAAACGCGGCCTGTAGTGGAAACACATGCTCGCCGTAGAGGTCCTGGTGCAGGCAGTTGTAGTCGCCGGGACCGTAGGTCAGCAGCAGGGGCGTCGGCCGCGCCTGGCCGGCGGCGTGGCAGCGCTCCAGCATGCCGTCCAGCGCCTCCGGGAAGCGCTGCTCCTCGCCCAGCCGCGCCATCCAGCCGTTGGCGATCTGGGCCAGCGGCGGATAGAGCGCGGCGCGCAGTCGCTGGACCGCCTCGGGCAGGGGGTAGGCGAAGTACCTGTATTCGCCGCGCCCGAAGCCGTGGCGTGCCATGACCACCCGACTGCGGAACGGCGCGTCCTCGGCATAGAGGCCCGCCGTCCTGGCGCAGGTGTCCGGTGTCAGGACCGGGCCGGTCAGGGCCCAGCCCCGGGCGTCGAGCTCGGCGGCGATGCGCGTCCAGTCCAGGTTCAAGCGGCGCGCTCCCGCTCCAGCAGCGCGCGCTTGCGCTCCATGCCCCAGCGATAGCCGGAAAGGCCGCCGTCCGAGCGCACCACGCGGTGGCAGGGCGTCAGCACGGCCAGCGGGTTGGCGCCGCAGGCCTGGGCCACGGCGCGCACGGCTTCTGGCCGGCCGATGGCGTGGGCGACCTGGGCGTAGGAGGCGGTGGTTCCGACGGGGATGTCGCGCAACGCTCCCCAGACGGCGCGTTGCAGCTCGGTGCCGCGTTCGTCGAGCGCGAGGCCGGCGCCCGCGCCGCTTTCGATCGCCGTGGTCAGGGCGGCCAGGGCCGCGGCGGCGCTGTCGTCATCCTCGACCAGCCGGGCGCGGGGGAAGCGGGTGGCCAGGTCCTCGACCATCGTCGCGCGGTCGTCGCCAAGGATCAGCAGGGTCAGGCCCGCCTCGGAATTCGCAGCCAGGGCCAGGCCCAGCGGCGTGTCGCCGAAGCCGTAAGCCAGGGTCTCGATCGGCTCGTCGGGGCGGCAGCGCAGGCAGGCGCGCAGGCCGGCGGCGCGGGCGGCCTCCCGGGTCTCGTAGAAGGCGACGTTGTGGCGCAGCGGCCGGCCCGCGCAGCTGGGGCGGCAATAGACGCCCGTGGTGCGCACGCCGCAGAAGAAGGCGCCGTCGGCGGCGCGGTCGCGACGCTCGATGGCGGCCCATCGGTCATCGTCGGTCAGGTAGATGGGAGTCATGTCGGTCTCCTTTCGGATCTGCCGACAGGATCGCGCCGTCGCCGCCGCGCGTCATTCCGATGCTTGCGGTCAAACGAAAACCGCCGCCGAGGCGGAGCCCCGGCGGCGGTCGAAGTTCGAAATTGAAAGGCGGTCTACCAGTTGGCGGCGCGGCGGCGCAGCGGGGCCTGGACGAAGTCGGCCGGCGGATCGGTCTCGGCCAGGACGGCGTCGCGGATGGCGCGCGGCTCGCCGAACAGGTGGCCCTGGCCGTAGCCGATGTCGAGATCGAGGATCTCGGCGATCTGGCGCTCGCCCTCGACCTTCTCGGCGATCACCTCGACGCCGTAGCGGCGCATCAGGGCGGCGAAGTCGGCGGCGTTGAGGTCGGGCAGGGAGCTCAGCACCAGCTTGCCGTCCTGCTCTTCCAGCTGGTCGAGGATCAGCTGGGCGCCGACCTTGACGTACTTGACGTCGGCGCGAGCCAGATCCTGGAAGTCGAGATCCAGGTCCACGACCTTGTCTAGGCTGAACTGGAAGCCGAGGCTGGCGAGGCGGGCCATGTGGCGGGCCTCGACCGGGCCGCGCTGGTTGAAGGCGGTCTGGCCCAGTTCGAAGATCAGCGAGCCGGCCAGGTCCTTGTTGCCCTGCAGGAACTCGAGGAACTGCGGGAAGAAGGTTTCGTCGGCCAGGCTGGCCAGCGAGATGTTGCAGAAGATGCCGACCTTGCGGTCCTGCTTGGCCAGGCGCCGCACGATCTGCACGCAGCGGAACAGCAGCAGGTTGTCGACCGCCGTCATCAGGCCCTCGGGCTCGGCCACGGCCAGGTACTCGGCCGGCATCATCACACGGCCGGTCTCGTCGCGCAGGCGCGAGAAGCTTTCGTAGAAGACGGTGCGGCGCTGGGGCAGGCTGACGACCGGCTGCAGGTATAGGTCGACGCGGTTTTCGGCGAGCGCGTCCTGAACGGCTTCCAGCACGGCGTTGACCGGGGCGGCGGCGCCGCGGCCGCGGGCGTCGTGGCGGGCGGCCGCGACCTGGTGGGTCAGCTGGCTTTCCAGACGCTCGCTCATGCGCTGCATCAGGTCTTCGAGCTGGTGGACCTCGCTGGTCAGCTCGGCCGAGCGCTTCTCGGCGTCCTCGGCGACGCTCTCGACCAGGCTGGTCATGCGCGCGTCGATCTTCTCGATCTGCTCGACCAGGATGCCATGGGCTTCGCGCACGGTCTCGATGTCCAGCTTCAGCTGGGCGCTGTCGAACATGCCGCCGATGATGCTGTGGAACGCAAAGCACAGTCCCAGCGACCCGATGAAGGCCGACAGGCCGACAGCCGGGGTCGCCCCCATGCGCCACAGCAGCAGGGAGACGATAAGAGCCAGGCAAAGATAGGCGCCGGTCAGCAGAGCCAGCTTGAGCCTTCGCATTTCGGGTCCCTACGAATCGCTTGCAAAAATTAATGCAACCTGTGCGGCCTTGAGTCGAATAGATTAACGCTGCTGGGCCATTACGCCGCGCCATGTCTGTTAATTTTTCCGCGACCGGCGTTCTAAGGGGGCATCTTTCATCGACAGTGGCGGTTGGGGCTGATAATCGTTCGCAACTTTTCGCCGCGAGGCCCAAGAATGTCCGACGCCGTCCTCACCGCCGATGACGCCCTTGCTTCCGACGCGCCGACCCGCGCCCTGAGCACGGCCGCGCGCGGCGAGACGGGCGTGATCGTCGCGGTGCGCGGCGACACCGGCGCGGCCGAGGCCGTGGCGTCCGACGAGCTGGAGCGCCGCTTGCTCGAGATGGGCTTCGTCGAAGGCGCGCGCATCGAGATCCTGCAGGAAGGCCTCTTCGGCCGTGACCCCATCGCCGTGCGGGTGGACGACACCCGCGTTGCCCTGCGCCGCCGCGAGGCGCGCGCCGTGACCGTTCAGTTCGACGGATAGACGCTTTGACCGACACCGCTATCCGGCCCGCGCGCATCGCGCTGGTCGGCAATCCGAATTCCGGCAAGACCGCGCTGTTCAACGCCCTGACCGGGGCCCGCCAGAAGGTCGCCAACTACGCCGGCGTCACCGTCGAACGCAAGGAAGGCCAGCTGGTCACGCCGGGCGGCCGGACGATCCGCGTCCTCGACCTGCCGGGCACCTATTCCCTGCGCGCCCGCAGCCCCGACGAAGTGGTCACCCGCGACGCAGTGCTCGGCCGCCTGTCGGGCGAGACTGCGCCGGACGTGCTGGTCTGCGTGGCCGACGCCACCAACCTGCGCCTGGTGCTGCGCCTGGTGCTGGAGCTGAAGCAGGTGGGGCGGCCGTTCGTGCTGGCCCTCAACATGTTCGACATCGCCCAGCGGCAGGGCCTGCGCATCGATCTGGAGCAGCTGTCGCGCGAGATCGGCGCGCCGATCGTCACCACGGTGGCGACCCGCAAGCGCGGCCTGGACGAGTTGCTCACCCAGGTCGACACCCTGACGCTGACCCACTCGAACGCCGGCGACAACACCTGGCGCGAGCCGAGCGCGGCCGAGATCCGCGCGGCGCACGCTGAGGCCCAGCGCATCTATCGCGACTGCGTGCGCCCGCCCGAGCGCCCCGACACCCTCACGGGCAAGATCGACGCGGTGCTGCTGCACCCCGTGGCCGGCCTGCTGATCCTGGCGGCCCTGATGTTCACCGTCTTCCAGTCGGTGTTCGCCTGGGCGACCGTGCCGGCCGACGCCATCGACGCCGGCTTCGCGGCCCTTGCGGGGCTGGTCTCCGAGCATCTGCCCGAGGGCCTGCTGGCCAGCTTCATCGCCGACGGCCTGATCGCCGGCGTGGGCAGCGTGCTGGTGTTCCTGCCGCAGATCCTGGTGCTGTTTTTCTTCATCCTGATCCTGGAAGACAGCGGCTACATGACCCGCGCGGCCTTCCTGCTGGACAAGCTTATGGGCGTGGCCGGCCTGCACGGTCGGGCGTTCATCCCGCTGCTGTCGAGCTTCGCCTGCGCCATCCCGGGGATCATGTCGACGCGGGTGATCGACAACAAGCGCGACCGCCTGACCACCATCCTGATCGCGCCGCTGATGACCTGTTCGGCGCGCCTGCCGGTCTACACCCTGATTATCGGCGCCTTCGTGCCGCGCGAGAAGGTGGCGGGCGTCTTCAACCTGCAAGGCCTTGTGATGTTCGGCCTGTTCGCGACCGGCATCGTCTTCGCCCTGCTGGTCTCGGCCATCATCCGCCGCATCTTCTGGCGCGGCGCGGCCGAGCCGCTGATGATGGAGCTGCCGACCTATCGCTGGCCCGAGCCGCGCAACGTGGCGCTGAACCTCTGGACCCGCGCCAAGATCTTCATGAACCGCGCGGGCCGCATCATCCTGCCGCTGATGGTGCTGGTCTGGGTGCTGTCGACCTTCCCCTATCCGCCGGAAGGCGCGACGGGGCCGGCCATCGACTACAGCATCGCCGGCCGCGTGGGTAAGTTCATCGCGCCGGTCATGGAGCCCATCGGCTTCAACTGGCAGATGACGGTCGCCCTGATCCCCGGCATGGCCGCCCGCGAAGTGGCCGTGGCGGTGCTGGGCACGGTCTATGCCGTCGGCGGCGACGCCGACTCTCACGACGCGCTCAGCACCCTGCTGTCGCAGCAGTGGTCGCTGGCCACCGCTCTGGCCTTCCTGGCCTGGTACGTCTTCGCGCCGCAGTGCATGCCCACCCTGGGCGTGGTCAAGCGCGAGACCAACAGCTGGATCTGGCCGACGGTGATGTTCGTCTACATGGTCGGCCTGGCCTATCTGGCGGCCTTCGTCGTCTATCACACGGCCGTGGCGCTCGGGGCGGGGTGAGTCGTCGGACGGGCGAGGCCGTGTTAGGCTTCACCCATGACGATCCAGTTCGACATCGCCAAGCTAAACAGCCTCGACGAACTCCTGGCCGTGATTGACGCGGGCGAAGACATGACGCTTGTCCGCGATGGCAAGATCATCGCTACGGTGAATGTCGAGAAGAAGCCGGAAGGGCTTGATGGGCCCAAGGCGCAGCGCCGGCTGGGGGCTTGGGAACACCTCAAGCTGGATCTCCCGGATGATCTTTTCATCGGCCCGGATCCTGAAATCGAGGCCCTGATGGACGCCCCGATAATTCCTCGCACATAGCGAAGCTCAGACACGCCAGTTCGATCCTGCGCGGTTCTCGCGAAGTCCCGCGTATCCGTGGGACTTGGATGGGCCTGTTTGATAGCTTTCGGCCCGACTTAGGGGGCTGAAATGCGTTTGCTGATCGATACCCACGTCCTGATCTGGAGCCTGACTGATCAGGCGAAGCTTTCGCCCGCAGTGGCTGGGGCGATGCTCGACCTGAACAACGAGATTTTTGTCAGCGCGGTGTCGATGTACGAGGTTCACTACAAGCGACTGAGGGCGCGTGGAGCGTCCCTCGAACGCATGCCGGTTGATCTTGAAAAGGTGGTGCAGGATCAGGGGCTGTCCTGGCTGCCGATCCTCCCGGGTGATTGCGCTGCCGCGGCCGCGTTACCCGATCATCATCGTGATCCGTGGGATCGCATCCTAGTCGCGCAGGCGAACAGGGGCGACCTCCTCCTGGCCACCGTGGACGAGGCGGTACGCGCCTACGACGTCCCGATCCTCTGGTAGCCGACGCGCCTCAGCGCGTCGGGACCGGAACCTCGCCACGGTAGTCATAGAAACCGCGGCCAGTCTTTTTGCCAAGCCACCCGGCCTCGACATACTTCACCAGCAGCGGGCAGGGGCGGTACTTGCTGTCGGCGAGGCCCTCGTAGAGCACGTTCATGATGCTCAGCACGGTGTCCAGGCCGATGAAGTCGCCCAGTTCCAGCGGGCCCATCGGATGGTTGGCGCCCAGCTTCATGGCGGTGTCGATGGCCTCGACGGTGCCGACGCCTTCGTACAGCGTGTAGATCGCCTCGTTGATCATCGGCACCAGCACGCGGTTGACGATGAAGGCGGGGAAGTCTTCGGCGTTGCTGGTGATCTTGCCCAGCGACTTGGCGAAGGCCACGGCCGTTTCGTAGGTCGGCACGTCCGTGGCGATGCCGCGGATGATCTCGACCAGCTTCATCAGCGGCACGGGGTTCATGAAGTGCAGGCCGATGAACCGCTCGGGGCGGTCGGTGGTCGAGGCCAGGCGGGTGATCGAGATCGACGAAGTGTTCGAAGCCAGCAGCGTTTCGGGCTTCAGGTGCGGCTGGATGCTGCGGAAGATGGCCTTCTTGACCTCTTCGTTTTCGGTGGCCGCCTCGATGGCCAGGTCTGTCTGGCCGATGGCCTCGACGTTCTCGGCGGCGGAGATCCGCGCCAGGGCGGCGTCGGCCGCGTCCTGGTCGATGATGTTGCGGCTCACCTGGCGGGCGAGGTTCTTGCCGATCAGCGCGATGCCGGCGTCGATACGCTCGCGCGAAACGTCGTGCAGGCGGACGTCGTAGCCGCCCAGCGCGCAGACATGGGCGATGCCCGAACCCATCTGGCCAGCGCCGATCACGCCGACCGTCTTGATATCAACCATGAAAATCCAAGCCTTCGCTCACGGTCGCACGGGCTCCCGGCAGGGCGCGCTGGACCGTCACGAAAGTTCTAGCACGAGTAGCCGCACGCTCGACAAGGCTTTGCTGCGTTGCAAACGTTCACGGGGCGCCAGTTTGGGCGGCGATCTGAAACTATCCGCCTGGCGAGGCCGCTCAGGCGATCAGTTCGGGGTCGTTTCGCCGCAGCCAGGCGGCGGCGTAGGAGCACAGCGGGGTGATCCGCATGCCCTCGGCCCGGGCCACCTCGGCGACCTTGACCATCAGGCGACCGGCCGCCCCCGTGCCGCGCAGGGCGGGATCGGCCTCCACGTGCGGGATGACCAGGCGATGGCCGCTGCGCTGGTAGTCGGCGAAGGCGATCAGGCCGTCGACCTCCAGTTCGTAGCGGCTCTTGGCGGGGTTGTGGCTGAAGAGATCGTCGCTCATGGGGCCTGAAACGCGAAAGGGGCGAAGGTGGATGCAGCGCAGCATCACCTTCGCCCCTCACATGGGCCTTTGGCATTTTCACTCAAGAGCGTGGCGGGCGCCGAAACCGGCATCCACTTTCGGCTGCCACGCTCTGTAGGCTTGAAGGATCAAGCCTAGGCGCGCAGCTTGCCGCCCGCCTTCTCGACCGCGGCGACGACCTTGGCCGACAGGGCCTCGATCTCGGCGTCGGTCAGGGTGGCGTCGCGCGGCTGGACCAGGACCTCGATGGCCACCGACTTGGAGCCTTCCGGCACGCCGGGGCCCTCGTAGACGTCGAAGACCCGAGCTGAGGCGATCAGGGCCTTGTCGGCGCCGATCGCGGCCTTGACCAGATCGCCGGCCGCCTTGGCCTTGTCGGCCACGAAGGCGAAGTCGCGGGTCAGCGGCATCAGGGCCGACGGCGTGAACGCCGCCTTGGTCTTGACGGCCTTCTTCTTCGGCTCGGGGATCGCCTCGAGGACGATCTCGAAGCCGTAGACCGGGCCGGCCACGTCCAGCGCCTTCAGCACCGCCGGGTGCAGTTCGCCGAACTCGGCGACGACGGCCTTGGGGCCCAGCTGCAGGCGAGCCGAGCGGCCGGGGTGCCACCAGGACGAGGCCGAGCCTTGTGCGGTCTGCAGCGAGGCGACCGGCGCGCCGATCTCCTCCAGCAGGTTCATCAGATCCGTTTTGATCGTGAACACGTCCTCGGCTGGGCGCTTGTCCCAGGCGCGCGGCGGGCGCGGGGCCAGGATGCCGGCGACCACCGTGCGCTGGTCCTTGGGACCATCGCCCAGGAACACCGGACCGACCTCAAACAGGGCGACGTCGGCGAAGCCGTGGCGGGCGTTGCGGCCGGCCGCCTCGATCAGGTTGGGCAGCACCGAGGGGCGCATGCAGTCCAGTTCAGAGGCGATCGGATTGGCCAGCACCAGCTCGGCGGCGCCGCCGCCGAACAGCTGGGCGGTGGCGCGGCTGGTGAAGCTCCAGGTCACGGCCTCGGCGTAGCCGGCCGCCGCCAGGGCGCGGCGAGCGGTGCGGGCGCGGGCCTGGCGGGCGGTCAGCACGCCGCCGACGGCGCGCGGAACTTCCGGCAGGGGCGTGGAGGGCAGGGCGCCGAAGCCGGCGATGCGGGCCACTTCTTCGACCAGGTCGGCCTTGCCGTGCACGTCGCGACGGAAGGTCGGCGGCGTCACGCAGACCACGCTCTCGGCATGGGTGGCGAACTCGGCGACCGGCACGTCCTTGGGCGGCTCGATCTTGAAGCCCAGGGCCTGCAGGATCGACAGGCTCTTCTCGGGCGCGATGTCCAGGCCCGACAGGCCCTGCACATAGGCCGGGTCGAACAGGATCGGACCGGGCGCGGCCGGAGCCTCGCCGGCCACGAACACGTCGGAGGCCTCGCCGCCGCACAGCTCCAGGATCAGCTTCGTGCCCAGCTCCAGGCCCGGAACCACCGAGCCGGTGTCGACCGTGCGGGCGAAGCGGTACTGGGCGTCGCTGTTGATGCCGGTGTCGCGGCCGGTCTGGGCGATGCGGATCGGCTCGAACCAGGCGCTTTCCAGGAACACGTCGACGGTGGCTTCCGAGCAGCCGGTGCTTTCGCCGCCCATGACGCCGCCGATGCCGATCGGGCGCTCGCCGTCGGCGTCGGCGATGACGCTCATGGCCGGGGTCAGCTCGTAGGTCTTGCCGTCGAGCGCGATCAGGTGCTCGTCGCCATGAACGCCGTGATGGCCGAAGCGCGCCACGATCTTCGAGCCCGACAGCAGGGCCGCGTCATAGACGTGCAGCGGCCGGGCGCGGTCGTAGGAGACGTAGTTGGTGATGTCGACCAGGGCCGACTTCGGATTGATGCCGATGGCCTTCAGGCGGTCCTGCAGCCACTTGGGCGAGGGGCCGTTCTTGACGCCCTTGATCAGGCGGCCGGAGAACACCGGGCAGGCCTCGCCGTCCACCGCGACCGTGATCGGGCAGGGGAAGGTTCCCGGAACCGGGGCGATCGACAGGTCCTTGAGCCTGCCCAGGCCAGCGGCGGCGAGGTCGCGGGCGATGCCGGCGACGCCCAGCCAGTCGGGGCGGTTGGGGGTGACTTCGAAGTCGATGACGGCTTCGAGGCCCAACGCCACGGCGGCGGGCACGCCCACCGCCAGGTCGTTCGACAGTTCCAGGATGCCTTCCGAACCGTCGTCGGCTTCCAGCTCCGAGCCCGAGCACAGCATGCCGTTGGAGACGACGCCGCGCACCGGCTTCTCGACCAGGGTGACGCCCAGGCCCGGCACATAGGCGCCGATCGGGGCGTAGATGGTGGTCAGGCCGACGCGGGCGTTCGGGGCGCCGCAGACGATTTCCTTGCGGCCGTCGATCGTGTCGACCTGGCAGACGCGCAGGCGGTCGGCGTTCGGGTGCTGAACGGCCTCGACGATCTTGGCGACGCTGAAGGCGGCCAGCTTGGCGGCCGGGTCGGTGACGTGCTCGACCTCGAGGCCGGCCATGGTCATGGCGGCGACCACCTCGGCGGCGGTCGCTTCGGTGTCGAGGTGATCCTTGAGCCAGGAAAGGGTGAACTTCATTGCGTGGTTTCCAACGCCAGGATCTGCTGCAGGAAGGGTTCGGGGCCGGTGAAGCCGACCGCGAAGAACTGGCAGCCGATGAAGGCGCAATCCTTGAAGGGGAGGGCGCCGATGACTTTCTCACCGGCCGGGCGCATCACGAGGTTGGCGACATTTCCGCCGTGGAAGCCGAAGTTGGTCGAGTCGAAGGTCACGCCGTCGAGCACCAGCATCACCACCGGCCCGTGCAGGCGGCAGTTCTTGAAGGTGCGGCCGCTGACCATGTTCACGCCGCCCTGGAGCTGGGCGCGGAACAGGTCGATCAGCGAGATCTCCAGGTTCTCGAAGACCTTGGCCGAACCGTCGATGGTCGGACGCGGAGCGTTCATCACGACAGCCCCGAGGCCGGGTTCGGCGCGGCGAAGCCCGAGAAGCCGTAGTGGGCCAGCCAGCGGCTGTCCGAGGCGAACATGTCGCGCAGGTCCGGCATGCCGTACTTCAGCATCCCCAGGCGATCGACGCCCATGCCGAAGGCGAAGCCCTGGTACTCGTCCGGATCGATGCCGCAGGCGCGCAGCACGTTCGGGTGGACCATGCCGCAGCCCAGGATCTCAAGCCAACTGGAGCCCTGGCCGATCTTGATCTCGCCGCCCGAGCGGTCGCACTGCACGTCCATCTCGGCCGAGGGCTCGGTGAACGGGAAGTGATGCGGGCGGAACTGGGTCGTCACCGCGTCGGTCTCGAAGAACCGGGCGATGAAGGTCTCCAGGGTCCACTTCAGGTGGCCCATGTGGATGCCCTTGTCGATCACCAGGCCCTCGACCTGGTGGAACATCGGCGTGTGGGTGGCGTCGCTGTCGCAGCGATAGGTGCGGCCCGGCGCGATGATGCGGATCGGCGGCTTCTGCGAGACCATGGTGCGCACCTGCACGGGGCTGGTGTGCGTGCGCAGCAGCATGCGTTCGCCCGTTTCCTTCGGTTCGAAGAAGAAGGTGTCGTGCATTTCGCGGGCCGGGTGCTTCTCGGGGAAGTTCAGGGCCGTGAAGTTGTGGAAGTCGTCCTCGATGTCCGGACCTTCGGCGACGGCGAAGCCCATGTCGGCGAAGATCGAAACCATCTCGTCCATGACCTGCATGGTCGGATGGACCGATCCCTTGCGGCGATAGGGGCCGGGCAGGGTGAGGTCGAGGGTCTCGCGGGCGAGGCGCGCGTCGAGCTCGGCGGTTTCCAGCGAAGCCTTCTTCTCGGTGATGGCCGCCTGCACGCGGTCGCGCAGGGCGTTGATCGCCGCGCCGCGTTCCTTGCGCTCGTCGGGGCTCATCGCGCCCAGGGTCTTGAGCAGGCCCGAGATCGAGCCGGTCTTGCCGACGGCGGCCACGCGGACGGCGTCGAGCGCTGAAAGGTCGGCCGCGCCGGCCACCTGGGCCAGGACGTCGGATTCGAGGGTGTTGAGATCGGTCATGACGGGCATCCGTCTAGAGGATTTGCGGCCGGGGGGCGACCCCCTCAGTCGCCTTCGGCGACAGCTCCCCCAGAGGGGGAGCATCTTGGTGGTGCGGACCCCAATCCTCCCCCTCTGGGGGAGGTGGCCCAGAGGGCCGGAGGGGGCCGCCGACAGGCGGACAGCAAAAAGCCCTCCGGCTCGCGCCGAAGGGCTTTTCAAAGGATAGGTGAGCGGTGAGGCTCAGATGTCCTTAGGCCAGGGCAGCGCGAACCTTGTCGGCGATGGCCTTGAACGCAACGGCGTCGTTGCCGGCGATGTCCGCCAGGACCTTACGGTCGATCACGATACCCGCCACGTCCAGGCCGTGGATGAATTGCGAGTAGGTGAAGCCTTCGGTGCGGGCGCCGGCGTTGATGCGCTGGATCCACAGCGAACGGAAGGCGCGCTTGCGCACCTTGCGGTCGCGGTAGGCGTACTGGCCGGCCTTGTCGACCGCGGCCTTGGCCGTACGGATGGTGTTCTTGCGGCGGCCGTAGAAGCCCTTCGCCTGTTCAAGAACCTTCTTGTGCTTGGCGTGGGCGACGACGCCACGTTTAACGCGAGCCATGTGTCAGCGCTCCTCTTACAGGCCGTAGGGCAGGTACGTACGGATGATCTTGGCGTCAGCCTCGCTCATCACCTTCGTGCCGCGGTTTTGGCGGATGTACTTGCCGTTGTGGCCGATCAGGCGGTGGCGCTTGCCGGCGACGCCGGCTTTCAGCTTGCCCGTGGCGGTGATCTTGAAGCGCTTTTTGGCGCCCGACTTCGTCTTCAACTTAGGCATTTCGCGTCGGAGCGTTTAACGGCCCCGTCCTCTGGATAGCGAGACGAACCGCCATGGCATGCCAAATTGGCCAGGCGGTTCCGGAAAGGCGGGGTGAATACTGGAGCCCCGGGAGAAAAGCAAGGCCCGACGGACTCTTAAGTCCGATCAGGGCGCGGCCTTGGCCCGGCGTCCCACCGTCACCGCCAGCACGACGGCCGGAACCGTCAGCAGGGCGCCCACCCAGTAGGGCGCGCCGGTGGCCAGGCCGAACAGCGGACCGGCCAACATCGGGCCGCTCATCCGCGCCAGAGAGCCGCTGGCCATGTTGAGGCCCAGCATCGCGCCCTGCTGGTCGGGCGGGGTGGCGCGCGAGATCAGCGCCGCGATGCACGGGAACACCAGCGACTGGCCAAAGGCGGTGAAGCCCACGAACAGCGGCACGTAGGCGGCGCTCGGCACGAACGGGGTCGAGGCCATCGAGACGCAGATGATCAAGAGGCCCGCGGTCAGCACCTTGGGTTCGCCGAATCGACGGGCCAGGCGTCCGGTCAGCACGCCCTGGCCCAGAGATGCCACCACGCCGATGACGGCGAAGCACAGGCCCACCTGCTGGGGCGTCCAGTCGAACCGCGCCTGGGTCCACAGGCCGAAGGTCGCCTCCATGCCCGAGAAGGCGGCGGTGGAGACGAAGGTGACCATCAGCACCCGCGACAGCACCGGATGGGCGAACGCGGCCTTCAGGGCCTCGCGCCGGGGTGGCGGGGGCGGGGCGTCCTTGCGGGGCGCGCGACTCTCGACCACGAACAGGAAGACGCCCAGGGCGGCCGTGGCGGCCAGGCCCGCGGCGACCAGCAGCGGCAGCTGGAAGCCCAGTCGTCCGGCGTCCGGATGAGCCAGCAGGCCGCCCAGGGCCGGGCCGACCACGAAGCCGGCCCCGAAGGCGCTGCCCAGCAGGCCCATGCGGGCGGCGCGCTTCTCGGGCGGGGTGACGTCGGCCATGTAGCCCTGGATCGTCGAGATGTTGCCGCTGGCCGCGCCGCTGAAGAAGCGGATCACGAAGGCGATCGCGATGGTCGGGGCGAAGGCCAGGGCGACGTACGAGGCGGTGTTGGCCAGGATGGTGACGATCAGCACCGGCCGCCGGCCGATGCGGTCGGACAGGCGGCCCCAGAAAGGCTCGGCCAGGAACTGGCCCAGTGAGTAGGCCGAGAACAGCGCCGTCACCTGCCAGGGGCTGGCGCTCAGCGCCTTGGCGTAGAAGGGCAGCAGCGGGATCACCAGGCCGAACCCGACCAGGTTGATGAACACCACCAGCAACAGGACGTAGAGCGCGCGGGCGCTGTGGACGGGCGCCGGCGGCGTGGTCGGAGCAGCAGGCATGGACATGACGGGAACCTTCGAGGCGGCTCCTCTACGCCCGATGGTCCGAAAAAGCGACTGAAATTTCAGTTTCCGGGTGCGGAGGATGTTTCCAACTGCCGGATGGCGATGGACTTGGCCTCGAAGCGCGCGTCGCCGAAGGTCGCCGCGAAGGCCACGTCGGCGGCGTCACGGCCAAAGCCGATGGGAACAAGGCCCGCCAGCGGCGCGCGGCGGGTCGGGTCGAAGGTGCGCCAGGCGCCGCCGAGATAGACCTGGAACACCGCGTGGAAGTCCGGCGGCCGCAGGTCCAGGGCATAGCAGGAGACGAAGCGCGCGGGCATGTCGAGCGCCCGGCACAGGGCCACGCCCAGGTGGGCGAAGTCGCGGCACACGCCGACACGGTCGACCAGGGTGTCGAGGGCGCTGGTGGCGCCGCTGCTGGTTCCGGCTTCGTAGGCGATCGAGGCGGCGATCCAGTCGGTGATCGCCTGCGCCTGGCCCAGGCCCTGGGGGCGGGCCCCGAAGGTCTGGCGGGCGAAGGCGGTCAGGCGATCGGATGGGCAGTAGCGGCTGGGATTGAGATAGGGCAGCGCCGTGAGCGGCAGGTCGTTGACCACCTCGCCGCCGATGAAGTCGCGCTGGTCGACGATCGAGCGCCGCTCGACCTCGGCGACATAGCCGATGTCGAGCGGTCCGGGCTGGGCCAGGAAGCGGATGAAGCGGTTGCCGGCGAAGGCGTCGACGAAGAAGTCCGCCGTGATCCCCGGGGGCAGCAGGATGGTCTCGTCGTGCACGTCCTGATCGGCGCCGTCGGCGGCCTGGATCGCCAGGATGAAGCTCGTGGGCGCCCGCACGTCGTAGCGCAGGCGGCAGTCGATCGAGAGACGCATGGCGCGGGTTCCAAGGGAGGGCAGCGTGAGGGCGGCGTCCCTAAACGCCCGACGGCGGCGTTTGGGCCCGGGCCTCCATGCGGGCGTCCTCGGCGTCGGCCAGTTCGCTCCACGTGCGGGCGGCCTGCTCGTGCTTGGCCTGGACGTGCGGCAGCGAACTTGCGCCGGCGGCCTCCAGGGCCGTGGCGGCGAGCGCGCGGTACTCCGGCGCGCGAAAGGGATGTCTCAAGGGGGAAGCTCCTGCCGAAGGCAAAGTCCAGGGCGGGCTTCACGCTCATTATATGGGGACGAAGCGCGACGATTGCGAATTCGGAGCTCGACAAGGCCCTGAAGGCAGCGGTCTATGAATGTCTTTTTCTGTCCGTTCTTCGTCCGTCGCCTCGCTTACCTGGCTTGAAGCCGAAGCCTAGCTTGCGCCATCTTCCAAGCCATGGAGACGCAAGAAATGTCCGCCGCCACCGCCCTCATCGTCGTCGACGCCCAGGATTCCTTCCGCCAGCGGGCTTCGTGGGACCCGGCGATCGCCGGCGCCTATCTTGAGCGCCAGCAGGCCCTGATCGACGGGGCCAAGGCCAAGGGCCTGCCGGTCGTGCAGATCCTGCACGTCGAGGCCGAAGGGATCTTCAGCCTGGCCTCCGGTCACGTACGCACGGTCGAGGGCCTGTCGCTGGCGCCCGACGTCGTCTTCCACAAGCCCAGCCACAGCGCCTTGGTCGGCACGGGCCTGCTGGTCTGGCTGATCCAGAACCGCATCGGCCGGATCATCGTCAGCGGCATCCGCACCGAGCAGTGCTGCGAGACCACCACGCGCCACGCCTCGGACCTGGGTTTCGCCGTCGACTACGTCACCGAGGCCACCCTGACCTTTGACATGACCGACCGCCACGGCCGGGTGTTCACCGTCGACGAGATCAAGGCCCGCACCGAGCTCGTGCTGCACGAGCGCTTCGCCCGCATCGCCACCGTGGAAGAGGCTCTCGAAGCCGCATAGGAAGCCCGCCGCATGACCGATCCGTCGCCCGCCGTCATTCCCGTCTATGTCGTCCTGCCGCCGCGCACCCTGTTGCTCGACGTGGCCGGACCCATGGAGGTGCTGCGGCGGGCGGCGATGGAGCCAGGCGCGCCGGGCTTCGCGGTGACCTATGTCGCCGCAAGGCCTGTGGTCGACAGTTCGGTCGGCCTGGCCCTGGCCGGCCTGGCGCCGTTGCCGGACGCCTTACCGGACGGCGCGATGGTCGTGGTGTCGGGAAACGTCGACCAGGTGCTGGGCGGTCCCGGCCCGACGGACCAGGACGCCGCCGACGAGGACGCCATCGTCGCCTGGCTGGCCCGCGTCGTGCGACCGGGCGTGACCCTGGCCTGCATCTGCTCGGGCGCGCTCCTGGCGGCGCGGGCCGGACTGCTGGCCGGAAAGGCCTGCACCACCCACCATGTCTGCATCGAGGACCTGACGCGGCTGGCGCCGAGCGCCCGGGTGCTGGAAGACAGGCTGTTCGTCGAGGACGGCGAGCGCCTGACCAGCGCGGGCGTCACCTCGGGCGTTGATATGATGCTGCATCTGGTGGCCCGGCTGCGTGGGCCGGCCCTGGCGGTGTCGATCGCCCGCCAGATGGTGGTCTATCTGCGGCGCGGGCCGGCCGATCCGCAGCTGTCGCCATGGCTGCAGGGGCGCAATCACGTTCACCCCGCCGTCCATCGCGTGCAGGACGCCGTCGCCGCCGATCCGACCCGCGACTGGAGCCTGGAGGTGCTGGCCGATCTGGCCGCCGCCAGTCCGCGCCATCTGTCGCGGCTGTTCAACGCCCATGCCGGCATGAACCTGACCGACTACGTCAACCGCCTGCGGCTGGCCCTGGCCAGCGAGATGCTGTCGGCGACCCGGCTGGACATGGAGAGCGTCGCCGAGCGGGCGGGCTTCGCCTCGACCCGCCAGCTGCGCCGAGTCTGGCGACGGCACAATCCGACTTCGCCCAAGGCCGCTCGAGCGACCGGCTGAGTTCAGCCGCGCGTGCGGATCCAGCCGGTCAGCGACAGGCGCGGCCCGGCCGCCTGGGGGGTGACGTAGCTGACGGCGTGCTTTTGCGGCACGCGGAAGATGTTCAGGGCGTTGAAGCTGGGCGTGTAGCCCTCGGCCACGTGGCCGTCGCCGTCGAGGAACAGCAGCAGGCCGCCCCAGTCGCCGCGCCACTGCGGCGTCAGGTTCAGGACGTAGGCGTAGAGTCGGTTCTTGCCGTCGGCGTGGTCGTCGTGTTCGGTCAGGAAGTGGCCGGGCCGATAGCGAGTGGCCTGGCAGTCGCAATATTCGGGGCGATCGTCGCCCGTCAGGTCGCGCACGAAGCCCAGGAAGGCCTCGCCGTTGATAAGATCGTAGGCGGCCTCCAGCAGCCGGCCTTCTCGGCGGCCGGCCTCGACCTCGTCGCTGACCCGGAAATTGTCGAACCGGAAGCCGAAGCCGGCGCGGGTCTCTTCAGCCACCTGGCGGTCGAGGGCGGCGTCGTCGGCCGTCGACAGGGCGCCGGGGCCGTCCAGCGGCAGGTTCCAGAGCTTGGTCCCCACGCCGACTACGCCGCTCCACGGCGTGTCGATGGTCAGGGCGGCGTGCAGGCGCGAGGCCGAGTCGGCGGTCAGGAAGCCCGGCACGTGCAGCCGGCCGCCGGCGGCGAAGGCCTCGCGCCAGGCCTTGGGCGTCAGGCCGGGGTCCAGGGAGAGGGGGTCTTGCTTGACGGCGGGCTGTGACATCGGGGCGAACCAGAAACGAAAAACGCCCCGGCGAGGCCGGGGCGTCTTCGAAGATAGGGCCTAAGCTTAGCGGGGCGCCAGGATCATGATCATCTGGCGGCCTTCCATGCGAGGCTCGTACTCGACCTTGGCGACCTCGTCGAAGTCGGCCTTGACCTGCTGCAGCAGCTTCATGCCGAGTTCCGGGTGAGCCATTTCGCGACCGCGGAAGCGCAGGGTGACCTTCACCTTGTCGCCTTCCTCGAAGAAGCGGAACATCGACTTGGCCTTAACGTCATAGTCGTGCTTGTCGATGTTCGGGCGGAGCTTGATTTCCTTGAGCTCGACGACCTTCTGACGCTTGCGGGCCTCGTTCTTCTTCTTCTGTTCCTGGAACTTGAACTTGCCGTAATCCAGGATCTTGCAGACGGGCGGGTTCGCGTTCGGAACGATTTCAACCAGGTCCAGGCCAGCTTCTTCGGCCGCTTCCATGGCGGAGGCGGTCGGCATCTCGCCCTGCTTCTCGCCGTTCTGGTCGATCAGCAGCACGCGGGGGACGCGGATTTCATCATTGATACGCGGTCCATCCTTGACGGGCGGCGCTTGCATGGGACGGCGAATAGGGGCGGCTCCGGAATTGTTGTAGAGGATTTCGCGCGGCGCCCATGGGGCGTCGCGTTGAGATGATATATGACGTTAGACACGGGCGCTATCAAGCGTCTGACGCGACAAGAACGTTCCACGCGGCCGAGGATCGGCGGCGGAAGGGGCGGCAGGGCGGGAACGTGATCGGGACGGACGGCCGTTTCCCATTCCTCCAGACGACGATTCGACGCCCTTGAACGCCGCCGCCGCCTCCATTTCCCCCATGCCCGCCACGCGCCACACGCTCATCGAAGACGTCCACGCGCTGCTGATCGGCACGAGCTTCATCGCCGTGGGCCTGACCCTGCTGAAGACCGCCGGCCTGGTGACCGGCGGCATCGCCGGGATCGCCCTGATCGTCTCCTATCTCGGCGGCTGGCCGGTAGGGGTGGTGTTCTTCGTGCTGAACCTGCCGTTCTACATCTTCGCCCAGCGGGCCCTGGGCTGGACCTTCGCGTTCAAGACCCTGGCGGTGAACGTGACCCTGACCGGCCTGACCCTGGCCCTGCCGCACTGGCTGAAGCTGAAGGGCGTGGACCCGATCTTCGCGGCGGTGTTCGGGGGCACCATCATCGGCATGGGCATTCTCGCCCTGGCGCGCCACCGCGCTTCAGTCGGCGGCATCGGCGTGCTGGGCCTGTGGCTGCAGGAAAAGCATGGGATCAGCGCGGGCAAGGTGCAGATGGGCACCGACGTTCTGGTGGTGGGCGCGGCCTTCATGGTGGTCAGCCTCGACAAGCTGCTGCTGTCGGTCCTGTCGGCCGTGGCGCTGAGCATCGTCATCATCGCCAACCACAAGCCCGGCCGCTACGCCGGCTATTGACGGCGATGTTCATTGCCCCTGTGGGGGCAAGCTGGCATACGACGCGCGACGTAGCGCGCGTTAGCGCTACCAGGAGTTCCGCATGACCCGTCCCGTCCTGGCGACCGCCCGCGCCCGCGTCGAACTGCTGCCCGAGGTGGGCGGTTCGATCGGTCGCTTCGTGTTCGACGGCCGCGACGTGCTGCGCCCGACGCCGCAAGGCGCGACCGACGCCCTGGACGTCGGCTGCTTCCCGCTCGTGCCGTTCTGCAACCGCATCCCCAATGGCCGCTTTTCCTTCCAGGGGCGTGACGTCGTTCTGGCCCCAAACCTCGGCGGTCACCCGCATCCGCTGCACGGCCAGGGCTGGCGCGCCGCCTGGACGGTGACGGGCCTGTCCGACACCCGCGCCGTGCTGACCTACGACCACGCCCCGTCCGACTGGCCCTGGGCCTACCGCGCCGAGCAGATCCTGGTGCTGTCCGACGAGGGCCTGCGCATCGAACTGTCGGTGACCAACACCGGGACCGAGGTGATGCCGGCAGGCCTTGGCCTGCACCCCTATTTCGCCGCCCGTCCGGGCGAGGCCCTGAAGATGGACGTCGACGGCGTCTGGATGGTCGACGCCGACGTCCTGCCGACCGTTCACCACCAGGGTCCCTGGGTGCGTGACTGGACCGTGGGCGCGCCGACCGCGACCGACAGCCTGATCGACAACTGCTGGACCGGCTTTGGCGGCAAGGCCGTGCTGTCGGCGCCGGAAGGGACCTCGACGATCATCGAGGCCTCGGACAACTGCCGCTGGGCCCATGTCTATTCGCCGCCGGGCGCCGACTTCGTCTGCGTCGAGCCGACCTCCAGCCGTCCCGACCCGTTCGGTGAAGGCGACACGGGTATCGTCGCCCTGGCCCCGGGCGAGAAGGCGTCGGTCTGGATGACCCTGACGATCGCATGATCGCCGACCTGCTCGATTTGCGCCGGATCAAGGCGCGCTGGACCGACACGGGCTTGAATGGCGCCATGTGCGCCCCTTCGCCCGCCCGTCCGCTGGTGATCATCGTCGAGCCCGACGAGGCCCTGCGCGAGGCCCTGGCCTTCGCACTGGAGACCGAGGGCTACTGGCCGCGCGCCTTCGCCGGCGTGGCCGAGGTCCCGCTGGCCGAACTGATCGCCGCCGACTGCCTGGTGCTGGATGTCGACCTGCTGGCCCTGGCCTCGCTGCGCGGCAAGGGCGTGCGTACGCCCGCCGTGCTGGTGGCCGAAGGCCCCGTCGACCTGACCGTCACCGACGCCCTCTGGGCCGGCGTGGCCCACAAGCCGCTGATTACCGACGCGCTGAGCGTGCAGGTGAAGAAGGCGGTGGGGGCCTGATCGTTATTCGATTACGGTTGTAAATACTCCGCTCGTCTGCTTAGCCTTGCCCAGAACGGGGGTGAGGCATGCGGCATAGATGGTTGATCGGCCTGGCGGCGACGCTGTCGCTGGGCGCGGGAGGGGCGGCCAGAGCCTGTTCGCCGGTTCCAGGCTACGTCCGGCCCAGCAATTTCGAGCTCGTGCAGATCGCCGACGCCATCGTCGTCGCCACGCCGTTGTCGGCGCCGCCCGTCGGACAGGACGACGATCCCTTCGAGACGCCGATGCGGCTGCGGGTGACCGAAACCCTGAAGGGCGATCTGGCCGGCGAGATCGAGGTCCGGGGCCTGATGTTGGGCTCCACCAGGCGCAGCGATCCCAAGGATATCTTCTTCTCGCACCCCGAAGGCCACATGGGCCCCTGCAACCGCATGACCCTGGCCAAGGGCGGCAGCTACCTGCTGTTCCTGGGCCGCACGGGCGAGCGCCTGGGCGTGCTGGGCTTTCCGTTCTCGCGCGTCAACGAGGACTATGCAGGCCCGGATTCGGCGTGGTCGCGCACGGTGCGGACCTATCTCGACATCCAGCGCGAGCCCGATGGCGCGGTCGAACTGGCCAGGCTCGAGGCCCTGAAGGCCGAGCTGGAGGCCAAGCGCGGGCGGACGCGGGACGAGGCCATGCTGGCCGCCGATATCGAAGGCCACCTGGGCTCGGTCTCGCCATGGAAGCCGACGGCCTACCTGCTGGCGGCGTATGACGACCTCAAGGCCGGACGTCCGCCCCGCCATGCACCGCGCAACCCCGCCTACGACCAGGAGCAGTCCGGCGCGGCGATGTTCTCGGACATGATCCTGCGGGCGTCCGGCGACGAGCCGGAAAAGCCGGCCCGAGACCCGCGTGAGACAGCGATTCTCGAGGCCCTGATCGAGCCTGGTCACGCCGACGCGGGGGCGGTGTTCGAGCCCTTCCTGCGCGACGAGGCGCCGGCCGGCGACCTGGACCTGGCGTTGCGCTTCCTGGCCAACAACGGCCAGTTCCGTCGCGCCTACGACGTGATCGAGGCCCGCGTGCCGGCGCGTCTGGCGAGCGCGGCCTCGGCCGACGAGGCCCGCGGCCTGCTGTGGACCACGGCGAAGGTGGTGGAGGATCCTTACGGCGGCGAGCCGCCGCGCTGGCGGACCGATCCGTCGGTCGAAGCCCGCTGGCCTCGCCTGGCGGTGGCGCTGGCCCGGCAGGCGCTGGAGCGCTTTGGCGTTGAGGCCAGTTTCGCGGAGGGGCCCAAGGCCCTGCTGGGCGCGGACTACCGCGCCGATCCCGAACTGACCCTGATGGTCTCGGGGCATGACGAGGCGATCACCAACTGGGCTCGATCCCAGTTGGTGCAGGCGGGCGCCGCGCAGACGCCGGCGGATGCGGCCGACGATCCGCTGAAATTGCCGATCGAGGTCACCTTGCGGTGGGCCGGGCTCGGCGCTCCGGGCGAGGAGGTGGGCCTGAACCGGATGTTCTGCGCGGGTCCGGCGCGGCGGGCGATGCTGATCCAGACCTGGGGGCTGCGCAGCCGCTCCCTCGGCGCAAGCCTGGCCAAGCGCATGGCCGCGTCGCCCCAGCTGGACGACGTCGAACGCGCGCATCTGGCCGAAGCCGTCCGGACCTGGGATGCGCGCCTGACCCGATCGGGGGAGCTGAGGCTGCTCGACGAGGACGCGGTCATGGCCAAGCTGGCGCGCGGCGAGCGTCCGACGGCGCAGGACCTGGGATCGCTGCACCCGCTGACCTGCCCGTCGGTCTAGGCGCGCACCGACAACGTCATCCGGACCAGGGCCGCCAGGTTGTCGGCGTGCATCTTGCTCATCAGCTTGGCGCGGTAGATCTCGACCGTGCGCGGGCTGATGCCCAGGTCGCGGGCGATGATCTTGTTGGGATGGCCGGCCACGACGCCGTCCAGCACCTGGCGCTCGCGCTCGGACAGGGTCTCCATCCGGGCCAGCACCTGGGCCTGGTCGTTGCTGACCGCAGGCTGAGGCGCGGCGGCCAGGGCGCGCTCGAGGGCCGCCAGGATCCGGGCTTCGGAGAACGGCTTTTCGATGAAGTCGACGACCCCGTCGCGCATGGCCTCGACGGCCATCGGGATGTCGCCGTGGCCGGTAATCATCACCACGGGCAGGGACGCGCCCTCGGCCTTCAGGCGGCGCACCAGCTCCTGGCCGGTCATGCCGGGCATGCGCACGTCGGTGATCACGCAGCCGGGCTCGACCTCGGAGAGGTCAGACAGGAAGGCCAGAGCGCTGGCGTAGGTGCGCACGCGGAAATCGGCGGTCTCCAGCAGGAAGGCCAGCGAGTCGCGGGCGTCGGCGTCGTCGTCGACCACGTGCACAACGGCGTCGCTCATCAAATCGTCTCCTGGTCGGCTGCAGGCTTGCGGATCTTGGAGGGGTCTGGGGCCGGGGCGGGCGGCAGGGTGAAGCGGAACACCGTGCCGCCGCCGAGATTGGCGTCGGCCCAGATGCGGCCGCCGTGCGCCTCGATGATCGAGCGCGAGATCGACAGGCCTACCCCCATGCCCTCGGCCTTGGTGGTCATGAACGGCTGGAACAGGCGCTCGCGGAACTCGTCGTCGACCCCGGCGCCGGTGTCGGCCACCGAAACCTCGACCGTTCCGTCGTCCAGCCTGCGGCTGGCGAGCGTGAGGCGGCGCACGGCCTGGCCGTCCATGGCCTCAAGGGCGTTGCGGATCAGGTTGACCAGCACCTGCTGGATCTGCACCCGGTCGGCGAAGACGGCGTCGCAGGTCTCGTCCAGGGCGATGCGAACCTCGGCCTGGCCCTCGCGCACCCCGATCAGGGCCAGGGCGCGGGCGTCGTCGACCAGTTCCGACAGGCTCTCGACGTCGCGCTCGGTGGCGCCGCGGCGCACGAACTCGCGCATGCGGTGGATGACGTCGCCGGCCCGCAGCGCCTGGTCGGAGGCCCGGTCGATGGCGTCGCGCACCTTGGCCTGGTCCTCGGGACGGCCGCGATCCATCAGCCGGCGCGAGCCGGTCAGCAGGTTGGCGATGGCCGACAGCGGCTGGTTCAGCTCGTGGGCCAGGGTGGTGGCCATCTCGCCCATGGCGGTCAGGCGCGAGACGTGCACCAGTTCGCCCTGCAGTTCCTGCAGGCGGGCCTCGGTGGCGTGGCGTTCGGTCAGGTCGCGGATGAAGCCGGTATAGGCGCGGGTCGGGCCCTTGGTCTCGCCCACGGCCAGTTCCATGGGGAAGGTGGTGCCGTCGCGGCGCAGGCCGGTGACGACGCGGCCGACCCCGATCACCCGCTTCTCGCCGGTCTGCTCGTAGCGCGACAGATAGTCGTCATGGGCGCTCTGGTGCGGCTCGGGCATCAGCATGCTGACGTTCCGGCCCACGGTCTCGGCGGCGGTCCAGCCGAACAGGCGCTCGGCCGCCGGGCTGAACGAGGTCATGATCCCGCGCGGGTCGATGACGACCACCGCGTCGGGCACGGTGTCGAGGATCGAGCGCAGGTGGCTGGTCATGGCCACGGTGCGATGGCGGGCGGCGTGGAACCAGCCGCCGCCGATCGACATGCCCACGCCGATCATCAGGAACACGATGCTCGACACCGCCGTGGCCTGGTCGGGATGGGGCGAGAAGGTCAGGAACCAGACGATGGCCGAGGCCGCGACCGTCGAGATCAGGCCGGGCACGAGGCCGCCGAGCGCGGCGCTGACCAGTACCGCCGGCACGAACAGCAGGAAGGCGGCCGGGGCGGCGTAGCGGCTGGGCAGGGCGAAGAACAGCAGGGCGCAGGCGGCGATCATCGTCGCCGAGGCCAGGAACACGCCGGGGCGCAGCTCGCTGTGCAGCGGGCCGGGAGCGCGCGGGGGAGCGGCCATGGGCCTCAAGGCTTCGCCGGTTCGGTCATGGGGCGGCTTATAGCCGACCCGGCGGGGCGCGACACCGTTTCCACCGCCATCGCCTGTTCGCACAGCGTCAGCGGCGCCTTGCGGTGGCTGACCAGCACCAGGCCTTGCCCGGTCCGGCGCAGGCGGGCGTCCAGCCGCGCGATCACCTGGGCCTCGGTGGCGGGGTCGAGGCCCTCGGTCGGCTCGTCGAGCAGCAGCCAGGGGGCGTCGCGCAGCAGGGCGCGGGCCAGGGACAGCCGCCGGCGCTCGCCGCCCGACAGCCGCTCGCCCGCCTCGCCCACCCAGGCGTCCAGGCCCTGGGGCAGGGCGCGGACCCGCTCGGCCAGGGCCGCGTCGTCGAGGGCGGCCCAGAGGGCTTCGTCGGTGGCTGTGGGCGCGGCCAGTTTCAGGTTCTCGCGCACCGTGCCGGCCAGCAGGGCGGCGTCCTGCGGCGCGTAGGCGAAGGCTGGGCGCAGGGCGGCGGGCGACAGCCCCGCGCCGTCCTGGCCGTCCAGGGCGAAGGCGCCGGTCGGGGCTGGGCGCAGGCCGACCAGCTGTTCCAGCCGGGTGGTCTTGCCGCTGCCGGTGGGGCCGGTGAGGGCCAGGCGCGCGCCGGGGGGCAGGTCCAGGCCTTGCAGGCGCAGGGCGGGGCGGCCGGGCTTGGCCGGCGGCGCGTCTTCGGGCGTGTGGCGCAGCAGGGCGTCCAGCCGCTCGCCGGCCGCCTCGGCCGCGCCGTCCTGTTCGAAGGCGCGGGCGATCGGGGCGGCGGCCTCGATCGCCATGACGGCCGCCAGCGCGGCCAGGGCCGCCAGCGGGGCCGAGGCCGGGGCGGCCAGGGCCAGCACAGAGGCGACGGCCAGGCCTGTCAGCGCCCCCTCGGACAGGCCGAGGATCCCCTGGGCCCGCGCGGCGCGGACCTTCAGGGCGTCCAGCCGGTCGCCGAGCACGGCGATGCGGTCAAGGGCGGGTCCCTCCGCCCCATAGACCTTCAGTTCCGGCGCGGCGGCGGCGAAGGCGGCCAGGGCCGCCTTCAGTTCGCCCGCCGCCGCCTGGATCGCCGCCCCGGCCGGGGCGCTGAGCCGCCGGGTCAGCAGGCGGGCGAGGACGAGGTGGGCGGCGACGGCGACCAGCATGGCCAGGGCCGGGCCGATCCCGGCCAGGGCGGCCAGCGCCACGGCCATGGCGATCCCAGCGCCGGCGCCCCAAGGCGCGGACAGGCGCACGAAGCGGGTCTCGACGGCGTCGACGTCCTGCACCAGGCGGGCGGCGGCTTCCCCGCGCGAGATCGCCAGCGCCTCGCGCGGCGGTGCGGCGGCCAGGGCGGCGAACAGGCGGGGGCGGATGGCGGCCAGGGCGTCCAGAGCGGCGGCATGGCCCTGCAGGCGCTCGCCGTAGCGGGCGACGGTGCGCAGTATGGCCAGCAGGCGGATCGTGGCGCTGGGCAGCAGCACGTTGAAGGCCTGGGCCGTCGCCAGGCCCGCGACGCCGGCCAGGGCCGCGCCGGTGATGAACCAGCCCGACAGGCCCAGGAGGGCGGTGGAGGCGGCCCCGACCACGGCGGCGGCGACGGCGGCCACGATCAGCGGGCCGGCCTGGCGGCGGCGCTGCTCGGCGATCAGCTTGGAAAGCGGGCTCTTGGTCACAGGCGCACCACCTGGTCGGCGACGGCCGCCAGGGCCTCGGAATGGGTGGCGATCAGGGTCGTGCGGCCGGCGACGGCCTGCCGGATGGCGGCGATCATCGCCGCCTCGGCCTGGGCGTCGAGATCGGCCGTCGGTTCGTCCAGCAGCAGGATCGGCGCGCGCTTGAGCAGGGCGCGGGCTATCCCCAAACGTCGGCGTTCGCCGCCCGACAGGCCGCCGCCGCGCTCGTCCAGGGGCGCATCGAGGCCGCCGCGGCGGTCGAGCAGGTCAGACAGGCCCGCGCGGCGGGCGGCGGTTTCCAGGTCGTCGCGCGAGGCGTCGGGCCGCGCCAGCGCCAGGTTGTCGGCCAGGGTTCCAGCCAGCAGCAGCGGCGACTGCCCGGCCCAGGCCAGGTCGGCGGCGAAGGCGCCGGCCTCCGAGAGCCTGGCCTCGCCCACATGCACCTCGCCGGCGCTCAGCGGGGCAAGGCCGGTCAGCAGGTTCAGCAGGGTGGTCTTGCCGCAGCCGCTGGGGCCGAGCAGGGCGGTGATCTTTCCGGCCGGGGCGACGAGGTCGAAGCCGTCGAACACCGCCGCCTCGCCGTCGGGATAGGTCACGCCCACGCCCTCGAAGCGGATCTCCGGCGCACCCGGCAGGGATAGCGGCGCAACGGCCGGGGCGGGGACGGGCAGGCGGGCCAGGGTCAGCGCCGCTGTCTCGGCGGCCTGGCGGTCGTGATAGGCGGCGGCCAGCCGGCGCATGGGGGCATAGACCTCCGGCGCCAGGGCCAGGGCGAAGAAGGCCCGCTTTAGGTCCAGCGTCTCGGGCACGGGGAAGGGCAGCAGGCGCAGCAGGTTGAAGCCGCAGTAGACCGCCGCCAGCGCTACAGACAGGGCCGCGAAGAACTCCAGCGCCGCCGACGAGAAGAAGGCCACCCGCAGCACCGCCTGGGTGCGCTTGGAAAGGTCGTGGGCGGCCCCCGCCAGGCCCGCCGTGACCCGGTTCTCGGCCTGGAAGGCCAGCACCACCGGCAGGGTCCGCACGCGGTCGAGGAACAGGGTCGACAGCCGCTCCAGGGCCAGGAACTGCCGGCGAGAGGCGTCGGCGGCGGCCATGCCGGCCAGGGCCATGGCGGCGATGAACGGCAGCAGGGTGAAGAGCTGGATCCCCGCGCAGACCGGGCTGGCGATGGCGGTCAGGCCGATCAGCAACAGCGGCGCGACGGCCGAGGCGCTGCGGGCCGGGGCGAAGCGCGAGAAGTGGCCGTCCAGCGCCTCGACCCCTTCCATCACCGCGGTGACGGCCGCGCCGCCGCGCGGCGCGCCGGGCGCCAGCAGCGAGGCGGCGGCCTGGCGGCGGGCGTGGGCCTTGGCCTGGGC